>JAEEHY010000215.1 GCA_016281085.1 Lachnospiraceae bacterium | reverse complement strand
TATCGCTGACCGGCTACAACATGGAATCCGCAAAAGACGGCTACGACGGCTCACAGCAGGCCGGAGAGCGCAACGCGGGACTGTATTCGGAAGCGAGGAGCACAATAACCTTACTTCAGCAGCAGATAGATGATACACAGGAGAGGATACTTGAACTTAAGAATGAGATCTCAGCCAGGAAAGCACTGCTTGCCGATGAAGGCGCAAGGCTTCAGATAGAGCTGATCAACTGTGATGATCATTCATCGGACATATCGGATGAAAATGACATACTGTACGGAAATAAGGATGCGATCCTTAAGCAGATCCAGAGAAATACATATGAACAGCAGTATGACAGTGAGATCATGATCATGCAGGAGGAGCTTGAAGAGCTAAACATGCAGCTAAGTACGTACAAGGAAATGAGAGCTGAGATGAATTCGCAGAAGGTCTCATCCTATTCGGGAACCTTAACAAGCAGCGACAGGGAACGCCTGAATGTATTAAGATCGGCCAATGAACTCTCCGAGGGAGAGAAAATAGCACATTATGAAATGGCAAGGGGCGGTATTGTAGCGGATTATGACGGCGTTGTAACAATGATAAACGCAACAGAAGGAGAAACCGTAACGGAAGGTACTCCCATTCTCACCCTCGAATCCACTGAGGATATAGTGGTAAGGTGCAGTGTGAACAAATATGATATAGACAGCATAAATATTGATCAGACCGCCACCGTTAAGATAAGGGGAAAGGATTATACCGGCAGGGTAACCCGCATTGAGGGTATGACGGCAGCAAATGGCGATCAGTCTTCAAACATAGGCGTGGATGTGACCCTTGATAAGCCGGATGATGAGATAATAATAGGACTTGAGGTTAAAGCTTACGTAAATACCGCTGACAAGACTGATATACTGATAATACCGTCGAATGCGCCGGGCAGCGACGAAGAGGGCGACTACGTCTTCGTTGAGCGCGGAAAAAAAGCTGTCAGGGTCAGCATAGAAACAGGTATCAAAAACGATGAAATGACAGAAGTGGTATCGGGACTCAGTGAAGGTGATACGGTTGTCTGGGATGATACTACGGAGCTTACGGACGGAATGGATATAAAGGTTAAATAATCATGGAGAAAACAGCAATACTGAGTGCAACTGATCTTTCCAAGACATTTTCAAACGATACTGTTCAACAGCATGTGTTAAAGAATCTGAACCTTCAGATCTACAAGGGGGATTTCACCGTCATCATGGGGAATTCCGGTTCGGGCAAGAGCACACTTCTGTATGCGCTTTCGGGAATGGACAGACCGAGCCTCGGAAAGATAACATACTATACCGGCACTGACTCCGGTACGACCGGTGAAACCGAGATTTCCCGCTTCGGCAATGACAGGCTGGCATTATTCAGACGTGATCACGTCGGCTTTGTGTTCCAGCAGAATTACTTAAACGACAGCATGAGCGCACTTGACAATATCATGGTATGCGGTCTGCTCAGGAACAAAAACCGTAAGGAACTCGCGGCCAGAGCCAAAGAACTGCTTAAGAGGGTGGAAATAGGGGAAAGTGACTGGAACAAATTCCCGACACAGATGTCGGGAGGCCAGCAGCAGAGGGTTGCCGTTGTAAGGGGTGTTATCAACAGACCCGAGGTTCTGTATGCGGATGAACCGACCGGAGCTCTTAATTCCCAGAACACGGAGAATGTCCTTAACATTTTGACGGAACTTAACAATGAAGGGCAGAGCATCGTTATGGTGACACATACGATAATGGCTGCCGAGAGAGGCAACAGGATCATATATCTTTCGGACGGAGTAATATCGGATGAAATATATCTTGGCCCCTATGTCGGCAACTATAAGGACGAGAGTAACCCACGGATCAAAGAAGCAGCTGAACGTCACGGACGGCTTAAGGCCTTCCTTCAGAATATGGGCTGGTAGAATGTACAGATATTACTTTATTGCAAAAAATAATATGATGAAACAGAAGAAGGATATGCTTACCTTCTTTATACTTACCTTTATCGCTTCCATACTTATCTTCATAAGTGTCTCACTTCTTTACGGAACCCCCAGGGTGATCGATACCAACAAGGAGAAGATAAACGGCGCGGATATCCTGATCATTTCAACCGATTATGAACCCGCCAATAATAAGATGGCGGAGATACTCAGGGGAAACCGGTATGTCAACAGCTTTGAGATGACGGATTACATCTCAACCTACTGCAAATACCGTCATAAGGGTGAAAAAACCTGGACAGAGTACTCCTTTGCGATCTGTGCCGCAGATGAGAAACGAACGATCGAAAAGACCACTGCAGATGTATCACGGCTTCGGGATAATGAGGTTGTACTTCCGATATCCTTAAGCACGGATTATTCTGTCGGAGATATTATCGAGCTTAAGATTGGTGATAATATATACACAATGAAAACTGCAGGCTTCAATGAGGATATGTTCTACTGTTCAAGTGTGAACATGGGAACGTATCTTATCTTTATTCCCCGCGGTCTGTATGAAGACATCAAATTCGAGAATCCGCGTAACATTGCAACACCTCATAAAAGATATGCCGTAAAGCTCACAGCTACGTCACTTAAGAGGCATATGGACACCAATGAGATCTCGGATGAGCTCATGAATGAATTCATTGACTGGGACGTCAGATATACGACATCACATCCCGAATATCAGGGAACCAGCTTTAACTTCCTTCCGGCGGAGCTTATGAAGACCGCCACAATGATAATGCCTTATATTTTTATTGCGATCGTGCTGCTGTTTGCCCTGATCATCTTTGTTATCGCTGTTGTGATAATTAATTTCTCGATCAAGAACTTCATCATGACCAATATGAAGAATACGGCAATAATGGAGGCCTCCGGTTATACCGTCAACGAACTGGTGCTGATACTTCTGATGCAGCTTCTTATGGTTGCAGGCACGGGCAGCATAGCCGGAGTCATTGAGGGCTCGGCTCTCATCGATAAAATAGCAGTTGTTCAGCTCTATCTGATGGGTCTGTCATGGAACCAGCCCATTTACGCGGGTATAGCGGTATCTGTTGTTATCGGAATGTGTCTGGTCATCACAGGCACCACCTTCCTGCTTGGAAGAGATTATAAAAAAACAAGCGTTCTTGAAGCTTTAAGGGGCGGAATAAACGCTCATAATTATAAGAGGAACTACTTTGCCTTCGACAGGACGGAATTACCGACAGCAGTTACACTTGCTCTGAAGGAGACCTTCGGCAGGTTTTCATCGCAGCTCGGGATAATATTTATCGCAGCCATCCTTACCATATCCACCACTACAGGCTTCGGCATGATCGACACCTTTTTCTATGATGATGAAGCGGTAATGAACATGGGCGGTTTTCTGGCGGAGGATGCAAGCACCGGCGGAAGTGACGCCATGTACAATAATCTGGTGACTTTACCCGGC
Source organism: Lachnospiraceae bacterium (assembly GCA_016281085.1). Lineage (GTDB taxonomy): Bacteria > Bacillota > Clostridia > Lachnospirales > Lachnospiraceae > UBA2868. Next base: position 1,641 of record JAEEHY010000215.1, on the reverse strand, counting down.
GTAAAATATGTTTACGGTGAAATTGTCATGTCATTTGAATACACATACGGCAAAAGCAGACAGAGCCTGACGACAAGATGCTTTACGGACACCTCCAACCTGCACGGCGGCGGTGTTATCGAAGGAAGATGGCCAAGGCACGACAACGAGGTTCTGCTCGCGACCAACGCTGCAAACCGCCTTGGCGTAACTGTAGGTGATGTTGTTATGATAAAGAGCGGAGAGAAGGAGGATTCATATATCGTATGCGGTCTTAACCAGACCTTTAACAACATGGGAATGATGGGATATATGACCACCGGAGGACAGGAGAGGATCACTCCCCGCTTCAATGAATACTCATGGAGTATAAAGCTAAAGGACGGTCATTCATATAAGGATCTGGAAAGGGCATTCAAGGACATTTATCCCGATGTTGATATAATTAACATTGCAGAAGCCACCAGAAGCACCATAGGCACGATCATAAATGCCATGAAGGCCCTGTCCATGGGCATTGCAGTCCTTACCATCCTGATAACGGCCTTTGTCGAGGCTCTTGTGATACGCACCCAGATAAACAGGGAATGGAGAAACTTAGGCGTCAGCAAGGCGCTTGGTTTCACATCATGGCAGCTTATCGTACAGACCGTGCTTTCCAACCTTCCGGGTGTACTTCTCGGAGTACTGGCAGGTTTGCTGCTGTCCACTTATTCCGGCTCTAAGTTAAGCATGCTGATGTTCGGGATATTCGGGTTCAAACGGGTTGATTTTGTCATATATCCTCTGTCTTATCTGCTTACACTTTTGATAATAGTGGGCGTTGCGATGCTGACCTCCGGTTTCGTGGGAAGAAGGATAATGGGACTTAATCCGGTTAAGATGATAACCGAGGAATAAATAATTTTATTCCCGAACAACCTGCGGATATGCTATAATCATTGTGGATTACAGGAGATGGGAATGCATTATAATTGTCTTATTGTCGATGATGAAACAGATCTTGCCAAGATGACGGCTGAATACTTCAGGATGTTTGAGGTATCCACCCAATATGTTGATTCCGCTGCCGCATGCTTCGATTTCTTCAGGGAAAACAGTGCGGATCTGGTGCTCCTTGATATCAACTTGGGGGACGGATCCGGCTTTGACGTATGTAAGAAGCTTCGGGAAGACATGCAGCTACCGATACTCTTCATCAGCGCCAGACAGAGTGATGATGATGTGCTTGTAGCGCTCAGCATCGGCGGAGATGATTATGTGAAGAAGCCGTACAGTCTGTCGGTTCTGCTTGCCAAGGTCAAGGTAAATCTTAAGCGGATAGAGCAGATGCGTGGAGCCGGTATCGTTACATCGGGACCGGAGAGCTTATCGGATACGTCCGTGTTATGTAAACTTACCCTTGATGCCCCGACTATGTCCGCAGTGCTCGACGGAAGGCGGATACCGCTCAAGGCCAAGGAATATTCTCTTCTTGACTGTCTGTACAGGCATAAGAACACCATCGTAAAGAAGGAGATCCTGTTCGACGAGGTATGGGGCGACAGCTTCTTCTCGGACAGCACACTTAACGTACACATCAGGAAGCTTCGTGAGAAGCTTGAAGATGACCCCAATGAACCTGTACTGATCAAAACCGTATGGGGGACGGGGTATTATTTG
>JAEEHY010000214.1 GCA_016281085.1 Lachnospiraceae bacterium | reverse complement strand
CATGTCGTATCTTGATGCATTCAGGATAGGTTCGTATTCCGTTATCATTCCCGGCACAAGTGAGCATGAACTGGGACTGGCGCTTGATATAGTAACTCCGGGATATACGTCTTTGAGCGAAGGCTTTGCAGATACGGCTGCAGGAAGGTGGCTTGAGGTTAATGCATATAAGTACGGCTTCATACTCAGATATCCCAAGGGTAAGGAATATATTACGGGAATAACCTTCGAACCCTGGCATTTCCGTTATGTGGGTGAAGAGGTTGCGAGAGATATTTACAGTAACGGATTGACACTTGAAGAGTATACAGACGAGATCGGATGGCAGGATGGATTATAAAGTATTAAAAACAGAAGGAAATGCCAAGAGAGCAAGTATGACTACCGTTCACGGACGGATAGAGACCCCGGTGTTCATGAATGTCGGAACTGCTGCGGCTATTAAGGGTGCCGTTTCAACCGAGGATCTTGAACGCATAGGGACACAGGTACAGCTGAGCAATACCTACCATCTTCATGTACGTCCCGGAGATCTGGTGGTAAAGAAGCTTGGCGGACTGCACAGATTTATGTCATGGGATAAACCGATCCTTACCGATTCCGGCGGTTTTCAGGTATTTTCATTAAGCAGCTTAAGGAAGATAAAGGAAGAGGGTGTGTATTTTTCCTCCCATGTTGACGGGCGCAAGATATTTATGGGGCCCGAGGAGAGTATGCGGATACAGAGCAATCTCGCTTCCACAATTGCAATGGCATTTGATGAGTGTCCGGCATCGAAGGCGGAAAGAGAATATGTTAAAGCCTCGGTTGACCGTACCACAAGATGGCTTAAAAGATGCGCAGATGAGATGAAAAGGCTTAACGGCCTTGAGGATACGATAAATAAGGAACAGCTGCTGTTCGGTATCAATCAGGGTGCTGTATACGGTGATATCAGGATCGACCATGCGAAAGCAATAACCGAAATGGAGCTTGACGGATATGCCATAGGAGGTCTTGCGGTAGGCGAGAGTCATGAGGAAATGTACGAAATGCTCGAGGTGACCGTTCCGCATCTTCCGAAGGACAAACCAACATATCTTATGGGCGTCGGTACACCTTCCAATATACTGGAGGCAGTTGACAGGGGAGTGGACTTTTTCGACTGTGTATATCCTTCAAGGAACGGAAGACACGGACATGTGTATACGGATAACGGAAAGCTTAACCTGTTCAACGCAAAATACGAACTTGATGACAGACCTATAGATGAAGGATGTACCTGTCCGACATGCGCCAGATATTCAAGAGCTTATATACGTCATCTGCTCAAGGCAAAGGAAATGCTTGGGATGCGTCTTTGCGTGCAGCATAATCTTTTCTTCTACAATAATCTGATGCAGGAAATAAGGGATGCTCTGGATGAAGGAAGGTTTGGTGCATATAAGAGATCGAAGCTTGAAGGATTTACAAAAGTACTTGATGAATAAAACAAATTTGTGTATTATTAGAAAAGTGTAAATAACAGGAGGATGGGAATGAATATGACAGCATTATTAAGCGAAGCACAGACCGGAGGTACTGCCGGTATCATAACAATGGTAGGATGGTTTCTTGTTTTCGGTGTGCTCATGTATCTTATGTTCTACAGACCCCAGAAGAAGGAGCAGGCCAAGCATGATGCAATGCTTGCCAATATTGCGAACGGAGATTATGTCCTTACTTCGGGCGGTTTCTACGGTGTCATCATAGATATCGATGATGATACGGTCATAGTTGAATTCGGAAATAATAAGAACTGCAGGATCCCCATGAAGAAAAGTGCCATCCAGGAGGTTGAGAAGGCTCAGTCCGAATAGAGACTTAATATAATGTATGAAACCATCAGGATGCCCGGACGGGCATCCTTATGGCATTTTATTATATGAAAAAGCAGTGAAAACGCAGAACGATCATAAGGAAGGATAAAGCCATGAAATATCGTATAGCCAGTATTAAGGGAGATGGTATAGGACCTGAAATAGTAACACAGGCCCAGAAGGTACTGAACAAAACTGCCGAAAAGTTCGGACACGAATTTGAGTTTGTTGAACTTCTGATGGGAGGGTGCTCCATCGATGTGAACGGAGTGCCTCTTACAGATGAAACCGTTGAGGAAGCAAAGAAGTGTGATGCCGTACTCATGGGTTCGATCGGCGGAAATACAGCCACATCACCGTGGTACAAGCTTGAACCTTCAAAGCGTCCGGAAGCAGGACTTCTGGGCATCAGGAAGGCTCTAAATCTTTTTGCCAATCTTCGCCCCGCTTATCTGTATCCCGAGCTTAAGGATGCATGTCCGCTTAAGGAAGAAGTTGCGGCGCGCGGATTTGATATGATGATGATGCGTGAACTTACGGGCGGTCTCTACTTCGGTGAACGTTACACCAAAGAGATTGACGGAGTAATGACTGCGGTTGATACTCTTACCTACAATGAGAATGAGATCAGGCGTATAGCTGTAAAAGGCTTTGATATAGCAATGAAAAGGCGTAAGAAGGTGACGCTGGTCGATAAGGCCAACGTGCTTGATTCGTCAAGGCTGTGGCGTAAGGTTACGGATGAGATCGCTAAGGATTATCCTGAGGTTGAGTACGGTGTAATGCTCGTAGATAACTGTGCGATGCAGCTGGTTAAGGATCCGGCGCAGTTCGATGTTGTTCTTACTGAGAATATGTTCGGAGACATCCTCTCGGATGAGGCTTCGATGATCACGGGTTCCATCGGTATGCTCCCGTCTGCATCACTCAATGAGACGAAGTTCGGACTGTATGAGCCTTCAGGCGGATCGGCACCTGATATAGCAGGTAAGAATATAGCCAATCCCATAGCGACCATACTCAGCGCTGCGATGATGCTTCGATACTCGTTTGATCTGGATAAAGAGGCTGATGCCATAGAGAATGCGGTAAAGCAGGTGCTCAGGGAAGGATACAGGACGATCGATCTGGCCAAGCCCGGCGAGGAACAGGTAAAATGTGACAGGATGGGTGATCTGATCGCCGAAAGAATATGATAATCTGTTAACAGGGTCTGAAAGGAGAATGAAATGCAGAGTGATAATATGAAATGCGGTATGCAGCAGGCACCCGCCCGTTCGCTTTTGAACGCTCTGGGTTATACAAAGGAAGAGATTAAGAAACCCATGGTCGGGATAGTATGTTCCTATAATGAGATAGTTCCCGGACATATGAACCTGGATAAGATCGCAGAGGCGGTAAAGCTCGGAGTGGCAGAGGCCGGCGGAACACCTGTAATGTTCCCCGCGATCGCCGTATGTGACGGAATAGCCATGGGACATATAGGAATGAAGTATTCTCTTGTAACAAGAGATCTGATAGCCGATTCGACCGAGGCTATGGCCATAGCACATCAGTTTGATGCGCTTGTTATGATACCCAACTGTGACAAGAATGTTCCTGGTCTGCTTATGGCAGCGGCAAGGGTGAATGTTCCGACGGTATTCGTATCCGGCGGTCCCATGCTTGCGGGCCATGTCAAAGGGAAGAAGAGAAGCCTTTCATCGATGTTTGAAGCCGTGGGTGAATATGCTGCAGGCAAGATAACGGAGGAGGATGTTACGGAGTATGAGGAAAAAGTATGTCCGACCTGCGGTTCCTGCTCAGGCATGTACACCGCCAACTCGATGAACTGTCTTACCGAGGTGCTCGGAATGGGACTTCCCGGGAACGGAACAATTCCGGCGGTGTATTCCGAAAGGCTTAAGCTTGCCAAGCGCGCAGGATATGCGGTAATGGACATGGTAAATAAGAATATCCGCCCAAGAGACATTATCACAAAGGAATCCATTCTTAATGCGCTTACAGTTGATATGGCATTGGGCTGCTCAACCAACTCAATGCTCCATCTGCCGGCAATAGCACATGAGATCGGTTTCGATTTTGATATTTCGTTTGCCAATCCGATAAGCGAAAAGACTCCCAATCTCTGCCATCTTGCACCTGCAGGTCCCACATATATGGAGGATCTTAATGAAGCGGGAGGCGTCTATGCGGTAGTAAAGGAGTTGTGTGATATAGGACTTATAAATGAGGACTGCATGACCGTTACGGGCAAAACAATAGGTGAAGCGGTTAAGAACTGCGTGAACAGGGATCCGGAGGTTATCCGTACCGTCGACAATCCGTATTCCAAGACGGGCGGACTTGCGGTACTGAAGGGTAATCTTGCTCCCGACGGTTCTGTTGTAAAAAGATCTGCGGTTGTTCCTGAAATGCTTAAGCATGAGGGACCTGCAAGAGTATTTGACTGCGAAGAGGATGCGATCGAGGCAATAAAGGGCGGAAAGATCGTACCAGGAGATGTTGTTGTGATAAGGTATGAGGGGCCCAAGGGAGGGCCGGGAATGAGGGAAATGCTCAATCCCACATCCGCGATCGCAGGCATGGGTCTTGGTTCAACGGTTGCTCTTATCACAGACGGCCGTTTCTCGGGCGCAAGCCGCGGAGCATCTATAGGACATGTTTCGCCGGAAGCTGCCGTAGGCGGACCGATAGCGCTTGTTGAAGAGGGAGATATCATTGAAATTGATATAAATAACTATTCAATGAACCTTAAGGTTTCGGATGAAGAGCTTGAAAAAAGAAGAAAAGAGTGGAAACCGAGGAAACCCAGGGTTACCACAGGATATCTGTCAAGATATGCCGCAATGGTTACAAGCGGAAACCGCGGTGCCATACTTGAGATACCGCATTGATAATAAAGGAGAGATGATATGCAGTTGACTGGTGCACAGATCGTAATGGAATGCTTAAAGGAGCAGGGTGTTGATACAGTATTCGGGTATCCGGGAGGAACAATTCTCAACATATACGATGCTTTATATGAATACAGGGATACGATAAAACACTATCTTACATCGCATGAGCAGGGTGCCGCTCATGCAGCGGACGGCTACGCAAGAGCAACAGGCAAGGTGGGAGTATGCATGGCAACCTCGGGACCGGGAGCCACCAATCTGGTTACGGGAATTGCCACAGCCTTTATGGACAGTATTCCGATAGTGGCTATAACCTGTAATGTAAATCTGCCGGCACTTGGAAAGGACAGCTTCCAGGAGGTTGATATAGCGGGTGTATCGATGCCGATAACCAAACACGGATATATAGTAAAGGATATTACGCAGCTGGCAGATACACTGCGTAAGGCATTTGCGATAGCAAGAAGCGGAAGGCCGGGTCCTGTTCTGGTTGACATAACTAAAGATGTTACCGCCAACAAGACGGAGTATAAGAAGCAGGAACCCTTCAATCTTGATCTTCCTGTCAGATATACAGAGGATGATATCGAGAAGGCAGTCAGGCTTATAGAGAGATCAAAACGTCCGTTTGTTTATACCGGTGGAGGAACGGTGATCTCGGGTGCAAGTGAGCAGCTCGCTGAATTTGTTCATAAGATCGATGCGCCTGTATGTGACACTCTTATGGGAAAGGGCGGTTTTGACGGTACCGATGATCTGTATACCGGTATGATAGGTATGCACGGTACCAAAACAGCGAATTTCGGTGTGAGCCAGTGCGATCTTCTTATTGCGGTCGGGGCCAGATTTTCGGACAGAGTTGTGGGCAAGGCCAGCAGATTTGCGTCCAAGGCCAAGATACTTCACATAGATATCGATCCCGCCGAGATAAACAAGAATATAAAGACAGATGCCAGCATAATCGGAGATGTGAAGGAAGTGCTTAATATCCTTAATGAAAGGGTATCTGCAAGGAAAAATACCGAATGGATCGAAAAGATAAATGAACTTAAGGAGCAGTATCCTCTTAAATATGATACGGATAAGCTTACCTGTCCTTATGTGATAGAGGAAATATACAGACAGACGAACGGTGAGGCCATAATCACTACCGATGTGGGCCAGCATCAGATGTGGGCAGCTCAGTATTATAAATATAAGGAACCGCGTACCTTCATTTCATCGGGTGGTCTCGGAACCATGGGATACGGCCTCGGAGCCTGTATCGGAGCCAAGGTCGGAAGACCGGATAAAACCGTTATCAACATTGCGGGTGACGGATGCTTCAGGATGAATATGAATGAGCTGGCCACCGCTAGCCGTTACAACATTCCGATAATCCAGGTGCTGATCAACAACGAGGTACTGGGAATGGTACGTCAGTGGCAGACTCTGTTCTACGGAGGAAGGTACAGTAATACGATCCTTACGGATAAGGTTGATTACCAGATGGTTGCCAGAGGACTGGGGTGTGAGGCAATAAAGGTCACGCGCAAGGAGGAGGTAGCCGATGCGGTAAAGAAGGCTCTTGAATTAAATAAGCCCGTACTTCTTGAATGCGTGATTGATTCCGATGACAAGGTATTTCCGATGGTTCCTGCGGGCGCACCCATTGAAGAGGCCTTTGATGCGGATGACCTTAAGAATAAGACGGAATAATGCCCGGCATGATGAAACGGTGTATCAGTATTTGAGGTTATGAGAGGGATTATCCCAAAAGGATGGAATATGCTGAACAAAGTCGTTAAAATAGTCGGAATAGTACTTGCCGGAGTAATAGTGCTTGCGGTTACCGGATACATGGCGGTTGCATATCATTTCCGATACAGATATCCTGCAGGTACATATATCAACAATGTGGATGTACGGGGACTTGATGTAAGGAATGCCAATGAGCTTCTGTTGAAGAAATACATGCCTGGGGTTGACTATTCCGATATAACCCTGATGTTTGAAGGTCCGGACGGATACAATGAAACGGTCAGGGGCTCGGACATAGGTCTGAAGGCTGATATGACGGATGCGCTGAATAATATCATGGCCGAACAGAAACCGTATGAATGGCTCATGTATTATCTTTATCCGGTTAATTACAGCGCCGAGCCGGTAATAAGCTATGACAGCGACAGGCTGTACGAAGCGGTGAACAGGCTCAAATGTATAGACGAAACAGATGATAAAAAGGATCCCGTGATCGAAATACGGTCTGACAGTAAAGGCTATTATCTGTATGATGAAATAGTGGACAAGGCGGATGCCGACAAGGTTGTGGCAAGTGCGGATGCGGTTCTTGATAATATTGAAACGAGCGTGCTTGAGATAGATATCGGGGACTGTTATATAGAGCACACAATACCGGCCGGCTTCGATGAGGTTGTTTCGCTGTATGACAGGATAGATAAGATAGCCAACGCCGAGATAACCTTTTTTGATGACGGTATCAAACAGGTTCTTAAGGGAAGCACGGCAACGGCATGGCTTGAGAAGGGTGAAGACGGACTTCCTTATTTTGGCGAGGACGGGAATCTGGTATTTGACGAAAGCAAGATAGAGGGTTATACTGATTCTCTGTCTGATACTTTTGATACAACGGGCGGTGAGCTTGAGTGGAACAAGTTTTCCGGCGGTACGGTTAAGCTTAAGAACCAGCTGATGGGTTACAAGGTGGATAAAACAGCCGAAGCGGCGCAGATAAAGGAAGAGCTCCTTAGAGGTGATGTGCGCACGCGAAGACCGTTGTACGAGACTGAAGGAAGAGGAAGAGGCAAGAAAAAGGATGCTGTGGGCGATACCTATATAGAGGTGGATATGAGCGCCCAGAAGCTGTATTATTTCGCAAACGGAGTCCTTGAGCTGACTTCCGATGTGGTTACCGGAAATATTAAGCGCGGTAACGGAACTCCGTCCAAGGCGTGTTATGTCTATTTCAAACAGCGTAACAGGACTCTTCGGGGTGAGAACTATGCCACCTTTGTGAATTACTGGATGGCTGTTACGGGACATGTCGGTATCCATGACGCAACATGGAGGAGCAAGTTCGGAGGAGATATATACAAAACTAATGGTTCACATGGATGTATAAATGTTCCCAAGGCATTCGCAGCCCAGCTGTATGAGGTTGTCGAAGAAGGGACGCCATGTATCTTATATTATTAATTTCCAAGTAAGGAGGAGAAGAAGTGAAAAGAGTATACAACTTTTCTGCAGGCCCTGCGGTTTTACCGGAGGAAGTGTTGAAGGAAGCAGCTGAGGAGATGCTGGATTACAAAGGGAGCGGCATGTCCGTAATGGAGATGAGCCATCGCTCAAAGGTGTATGACACCATAATCAAGGAAGCTGAGGCCGATCTGAGGGAACTCATGAATATTCCCGACAATTATAAGGTTCTGTTCCTGCAGGGCGGAGCCAGCCAGTTCTTTGCAGAGGTTCCCATGAACATGATGAAGAATAAGAAGGCGGGCTATATCGTTACGGGACAGTGGGCCAAGAAGGCTTATCAGGAGGCTAAGATATACGGAGAAGCTGTTGAACTTGCTTCGTCGGCAGATAAGACCTTTTCATATATACCCGACTGTTCGGATCTTCCGATCACGGATGATATGGATTATGTATATATCTGTGAGAACAATACGATTTACGGTACCAAGTTCAAGACACTTCCCAATACCAAGGGAAAGGATCTGGTTGCAGATGTTTCATCCTGCTTTTTGTCAGAGCCTGTCGACGTGAGCAAATACGCCGTTATTTACGGTGGAGTACAGAAAAATGTCGGACCTGCCGGCTGCGTGATAGCGATCATCAGGGATGACCTTATAACGGATGATGTACTTCCCGGAACTCCCACAATGCTTAAGTGGAAGACACAGGCAGATGCGGATTCGCTGTACAACACACCTCCGTGCTATACGATCTATATCTGTGGCAAGGTGTTCAAATGGCTCAAGAAGATGGGCGGCCTTGAGGCAATGAAGGAGCTTAATGAGAAGAAGGCTAAGATACTGTATGATTTCCTTGATTCTTCAAAGCTGTTCAAGGGTACGGTAGAGAAGGAAAGCCGTTCGCTTATGAATGTACCTTTTGTTACAGGTAACGAGGAACTTGATGCGAAATTTGTCAAGGAGGCAAAGGAGGCCGGCTTCGAGAACCTTAAGGGACACAGGACCGTAGGCGGAATGAGAGCTTCGATATACAATGCAATGCCTATAGAAGGTGTTGAGGCGCTTGTGAAGTTCATGAAGGATTTTGAGAGTAAAAATGCTTAGTTAAAGGAGAGCTGAGATGTTCAAATACACATGCTTAAATCCCATAGCTGAAGTGGGTCTTAACAGGTTCAGCGCAGATTTTGAAAAAACAGACAATATTAACGAGGCGCAGGGCGTTCTTGTGAGAAGCGCTTCCATGCATGAGATGGAGCTTCCGGACGAGCTCCTGTGTGTTGCAAGAGCAGGTGCGGGCGTTAACAATATACCGCTTGATGAGTGTGCCAGGAAGGGTATAGTCGTATTCAATACACCCGGAGCCAATGCGAACGGCGTTAAGGAGCTTGTTATAGCCGGAATGCTGATCGCTTCCAGAGATGTAGTCGGCGGTATCAACTGGGTTAAGGGAGCCGCAGGTGAAGCCGATATAGCCAAGATGGCCGAGAAGGAAAAGAAGAAATTCGCAGGTACCGAGATCCAGGATAAGAAGCTTGGTATTATCGGCCTCGGCGCAATAGGTGTAAGGGTTGCAAATGTTGCAAAGAACCTTGGGATGGAAGTATACGGTTACGATCCTTACATCTCGATAGATGCAGCATGGAATCTTTCAAGGGATATTAAGCATGTTCATGATGTGAATGAGATATATGAAGCATGCGATATCATCACCATTCATGTGCCTCTTATGGACAGCACGAAGAATACCATTAACAGGGAAGCAATAGATAAGATGAAGGACGGTGTGATCATACTCAACTTCGCAAGGGATCTTTTGGTTGAGGAAACAGCTGTTCTTGATGCAATAAAGGCAGGTAAGGTGCGTAAATATGTTTCGGATTTCCCCAATCCCACAACCGCAGGGCAGGAGGGCTGTATCGTTATCCCTCATCTTGGGGCATCGACAGAGGAGTCTGAAGACAACTGCGCCAAAATGGCAGTTAAGGAACTCATGAATTATCTTGAGAACGGAAATATTGTCAATTCCGTAAATTATCCTAACTGTGATATGGGAGTATGCACAAATGCCGGCCGTATCGCTATCATGCATAAGAACGTTGCAAACATGATCTCAACATTCACAGGCGTATTCGGTGAGCTGGGACAGAATATATCCGATATGACCAATAAGTCAAAGGGCGAATATGCCTATACCATGCTTGACCTTGATACACCCGCGAGCGATGAGATAGTAAAGAAGCTTGAAGCTCTTGACGGAGTAATAAGGGTAAGAGTTGTTAAGTAGCAGGAGTTAAGGAAGGGTGTCATACCCTGAGTTCAAGATCGACATCCGGACCCATGTCCTCACGATATTTGTTCTCTGCTTCGACACCCTGCTCTGAAGCCAGATCCATATATTTGATAAAAACATCTTCAAGGGGCTTGCCGGTTTCATCGGCAAGCTCCTGCATTATGGGGCGAAGCTTGTCAAGCTGTTCGGAAACGTGGGTATTCTGCGGGTCTATATCCTTAAGTACATCCTCTGCATATTTATTGATCCTGTTTAAAAAAATCCTGTCCTGATCTGTCATCTGGTTTTCTCCTTCCCGGTCATAATCTTTTATATCTCTTATGAATGCCGCTTTTGCAGGCATTCTCCGAACAAATCCGAGCATTATCATGCAATCGTTATACTAGCATATTAATAAATATAAATCAAGAACGTATTTTCGATATCAAAATATCAAAATAAAGTACTTTATATTGAGATTAATCCTTTTTTCTGATACAATATATGGTGTGTGCAAAAATAGGAGTACAGAGAGGAACATTATGGCTACGATAAAACCGTTTAATGCAATAAGGCCGGCAAAGGGTCTTGAAAAAAGTATTGCAGCACTGCCTTATGATGTTTACAACAGGGCTGAGGCTAAAGAGGCTGTGAAAGGTAACGATAAAACATTTCTTAGGATAGACAGGGCGGAAACCTGCTTCGATGATACGGTAGACATATATGATGACTGCGTATATGCAAAGGCTGATGAGCTTTTCAGAAATATGCTTGGCCGTAAGGAATTCGTGAAGGATGAGAAGCCCTGTTATTATATTTATGAGCTGACTATGGACGGAAGGTCACAGACGGGTATAGTGGCATGCGCTTCAATAGATGACTATATTAACAGTGTTATAAAGAAGCATGAGAACACAAGAGCCGAGAAAGAGGTTGACAGGATACGTCATGTCGATGCGCTGAGCGCCCAGACAGGTCCTATTTTCCTTGCGTACAGGAGTAATGATGTAATAAACGGAATTGTAGACAAGGTGAAGAAAAAGGATGCCGTCAATGATTTTACATCAGAGGACGGAATAAGGCACAGAGTGTGGATAATAGAAGATGAAGCAAATATAAAAGATATTGAAGAAGCGTTTGCCGGAATGGATTCGATCTACATTGCGGACGGACATCACAGATGCGCAAGTGCAGTGAAGGTGGGCCTGAAACGCCGCGACGAGCATCCGGATCATGACGGAAACGAGGAATTCAATTACTTCCTTTCCGTTCTGTTCCCGGATGAACAGCTTATGATAATGGATTACAACCGGGTTATAAAGGATCTTAACGGCAGGAGCGCGGAAGAGATACTTAATGAACTTGAAAAGCTGGGTACGCTTAAGGAAAGAGGAAGTGAAGCGTACAGACCGCAGCATAAGGGAGAGGTTTCGGTATATCTTGACGGGAAATGGTATTCTCTTGATTTTGACAGGAAGTATTTAAAGGATGATCCCGTTGAAGGACTTGATGTCTCCATACTTCAGGATACGGTTTTAAAGCCTGTTTTCAATATTGAGGATCCAAAGACCGACAAAAGGATCGATTTCGTGGGCGGGATCAGAGGACTGAAGGAGCTGGAACGCAGATGCGCCACTGACTGCAGGATAGCATTTGCGATGTATCCGACTTCGATACAGGAGCTCTTCGGCGTTGCAGATGCCGGCATGCTCATGCCACCCAAATCAACATGGTTTGAACCAAAGCTTCGAAGCGGATTGTTTATTCATGAAATTGAGAGATAGGAACCGGATTATTACTTGTGATTCAGGAGGCAATATGGATAAGAAACTGTATAGAATGATGGACTGGGCAAGGATTGAAGGGCTGGTGTATTCGGAGGAAGACAAGCCGCACACCTTTCTGGGCGGACATTACGTTACCGGCGGCATACTGATCCAGGCGTATCTTCCCGATATTGTGGATTCTCAGGATGTGGAGAAGGTATGCGCCATTGTCAAAACAGGAGATACCTTTAAGGAATATCCCATGGAGCTGCTGGATGAAACAGGCTTCTATGCAGTGCTGGTAAGGACTATCAAGCGTACCAGATACAGTTACTGTTTCAAGATTTACACAACGGATGGAGAAAGCAGGGAGCTTTATGACCCGTATTGTTTTGAAAGTACGGTAACAGATAAGGATATTGCAAAGCTTAATGCAGGGATCCACTATGATTCATATAAAGTCATGGGAGCACATATCAGAACGATAAACGGTATCAAGGGTGTATCCTTTGCCGTATGGGCACCCAATGCAATAAGAGTAAGCGTTGTCGGTGATTTCAACAACTGGGACGGAAGAAGACATCAGATGAGACGTCTTGAGGACGGCGGGATATTTGAACTGTTCATACCCGGCGTCAAGGAAGGAGCGGTATATAAGTATGAGCTTAAGCTCAAGGGTGACATCATTAAGTTCAAGGCGGATCCGTACGGCTTCGGTGCCGAGTTAAGACCCGCAACTGCTTCGGTTGTCAGAAATATTGAAGATTTCGCATGGACCGATGACAAATGGCTGGAAGGCAGGAAGGAATTCCAGGGTAAGGATAAGCCGCTCAGTATATATGAACTGCATCTGGGATCATTTATGAAACCCGATGACGGAAGGGAATTCTTCAATTACAGGGAGCTTGCTCCGCTTGTGGCCGACTATGTATTGAAAATGGGATATACCCATATTGAAATAATGCCAGTTATGGAGCATCCCCTTGATGCATCATGGGGATATCAGGTTGTCGGATACTACGCACCAACAAGCAGATACGGTGAGCCGAAGGATTTCATGTATTTCATGGATTACATGCACAAAAAGGGTATAGGTGTTATTCTTGACTGGGTTCCCGCGCATTTCCCGAAGGAGGATGAACACGGGTTAAGCGAATTCGACGGCACCTGCCTGTATGAGCATCTTGATCCGAGACAGGGGTATCATCCGCATTGGAGGACTTCCATATACAATTACGGACGTCCTCAGGTGAGCAATTATCTTTTGTCGAATGCTCTGTACTGGATCAGGGAATACCATGCGGACGGTATCAGGATGGATGCTGTCGCTTCCATGCTGTATCTTGATTACGGGAAGCAGAACGGCGAGTGGATAGCCAATATGTACGGCGGTAACGAGAACCTTGATGCGGTCGAATTCCTTAAACACTTTAATTCCATTCATTCGAAGCTGGATGACGGTTCCCTTATAATAGCGGAGGAATCAACGGCGTGGCCGAAGGTTTCCGGAAGTCTTGATGATGACGGACTCGGCTTTGATTATAAGTGGAATATGGGCTGGATGAATGATTTTACCGAATTTATGCGTTATGATCCGTTGTTCAGGACCGGACATTACACGGAGCTCACCTTCAGCATGATATATGCCTATTCGGAGAAATTCATCCTTGTATTCTCGCATGATGAAGTGGTTCACGGGAAGTCATCGATGCTTGGCAAGATGCCGGGAAACAACTGGGATAAGTTTGCCAATCTCAGAGCCGCTTACGGATATATGATGACACATCCGGGAAAGCTTCTGTCATTCATGGGACAGGATATAGGTGAATGGAATGAGTGGAATGAGAACAGAAGTGTGGAATGGGATCTTCTTCAGTATGATGAACACAAACAGCTCAATCTGTTCGTACAGGATATGCTGCATTTCTACAGGAGCAATCCGGCCCTTTATATGCTGGACAACGAAATAGACGGATTTGAGTGGATAAACAATATTTCAGCGAACGAATGTATAATTGTTTTTGTCAGGAAATGTCCGGAACAGACGCTTCTTGTCGTATGTAATTTCGCAAATATCAACAGGGATCAGTACAAGATAGGTGTGCCTCTTCCCGGTAAATACAAGGAAGTATTTAATTCGGATGATGTTAAATACGGAGGCACAGGCTATATAAATCAGAGGGTAAAGGTATCGAAGAAGGATGAGTGCGACGGCAGAGAGGATTCTCTCAGGATAAAGGTAGCACCGCTTTCGGTTTCGGTATTCAGGTACGACGGGCCTGCAGAGAAAAAGAAAACACCGGCAGGCAGATCCGGGGCTTCGAAAAAGAATGCAAAGAATAAAGAGACAAAGAATTTGAGACAGGAGCTTGAGGAGAAATACAATAGGGAAGAAAGAGGACTGAGTGACTGATGCAGGTTGAATTGGCACAGGACATGGCGCAGGATGTGGCGCAGGATGTCACCAAGGAGCTCACGCGGTTTCAGAGATACACAAGCGGTCTGTTTGATAATGTGCTTAATGCGGGAACTAAGATAATAATTGTTATAGTTCTTTTCTTCATCGG
The DNA here is from genome assembly GCA_016281085.1 of Lachnospiraceae bacterium. Taxonomy (GTDB): domain Bacteria; phylum Bacillota; class Clostridia; order Lachnospirales; family Lachnospiraceae; genus UBA2868. The sequence continues at coordinate 1,568 of JAEEHY010000214.1, read as the reverse complement.
ACGACACATTATCAATCTTATAAGAAAGCTGCTGCGTAAGTCTCTTGAGAAATCTTCGTTCGATAACGGAAATATCAATTTCATAGAAGCCACGGTCAAAGTGTTGCTGTATATATTGCTCATCGGACTGCTGGCAGGATACTTTGGTGTAGAAACGGCCTCTATTGTTGCAATACTCGGTTCGGCCGGACTGACTATCGGTCTGGCTTTTCAGGGGTCTCTTTCCAACTTCGCGGGCGGAATGCTCATATTGCTGACCAAGCCATTCAGGATAGGCGATTATGTGATGGTTTCCGGCATATCTGCCGAGGGTACCGTTGATGAGATAGGTATGTTTTACACGAGACTGATGACGGTTGATAACCGTTCAATAGTTGTGCCGAACAGTGTAATGAGCAATACCACGGTGACCAATGTGACCTTTTATGATGTCCGTAAGCTGGAGGTTATAGTCGGAGTATCTTATAACAGTGATATAGACAGGGTGAAACAGGTTCTTTCCGACCTGCTCGACCGTGAGGAATTTGTCGTACATGACAAGGAGAAGCAGATATTTGTCAGCGAGCTTAATACAAGCAGCATTGACATGGGAATGCGTTTCTTTGTGAAGAAATCCGAATATTGGGCATCAAAATGGCAGATACTTGAAGATATCAAGAAGACCTTTGATGAAAACAATATCGAGATTCCGTTTAATCAGATGGATGTACACCTTGATAAGGTATAATTGCGTGAAATGACATTTTGTGATAGTATTTCATTTGTTGGGTGGTCTGAAGACGTAAAAATGTGGGAGGTTTGATATGTCTTTTTTTCAAGCGATACTGATGGGAATTGTACAGGGACTGACGGAATTCCTGCCTGTGAGCAGTTCCGGACATCTTGCTCTTATCAAGAATATTTTCGGAGTGGAGACTGACGGAGGGATCCTTTTCGATGTTCTGCTTCATGTGGCAACGCTTATTTCCGTATGTGCGGTTTACTACAAGGATTTACTTGCCATAGTGATGGATTTCTTTGCCATATGCGGTGACTGCTTTGCCAATATCGGAACCTTTTTCAAGAATCTTTCGGCAATAGATAAGAAGAGCTACCGGCCGATCTGTACAACCACAAAGAGGAAGCTTGTAGTCATGCTGATGATATCCACGATACCTACCGGAATTATGGGAGTTCTTTTGGATGATATAGTTGAAGGCGTATCGGGTAATCTTCTGGTTGTCGGTTTATGCCTTATAGGTACCGGAGGTATCCTCTTTATATCGGATCTGATCGAAAACAGGGGCAAGAAGGCCAAGGAAGCCAATTTCGGAGATGCCATGCTCGTCGGGATATCTCAGGGTTTTGCGGTATTACCCGGAATATCAAGATCGGGTACCACGATCACAGCCTGCCTTTTATGCGGTTTTGACCGAAAGTTTGCGGTTAAATATTCCTTTATCATGTCGGTTCCCGCTATTCTCGGGGCCCTGATACTTGAACTGTTCAAGCTTCCGGGATCCGATGGTGCCGGAGTGGGTGCGGGTGCATGTATAGTTGCAATGCTGCTAGCTGCAGTAATAGGATAT
>JAEEHY010000213.1 GCA_016281085.1 Lachnospiraceae bacterium | reverse complement strand
GAACTGAATAAGATGGAGGATGAGGACAAGCTTATCAGCGCAGTGGCACATCTGTACGGTGTTTCGCTTGCGGCTACGATGATCGCTAAGAAGCGGGGCCTTGATCCTGAACTTGCATCCATGGCGGGTATGCTTCATGACCTTCATGCATATAAAACGGGATCGTATGATGACCATGCACATAAGGGTGCCGAACTTGCAAGAAAGATACTTGGCAAACTTGAACTGACTGATGAGACTGAGACGGATATCATCTGTTCCGCGATCTATCATCATGATGATAAGTATAATACAGACAGTCCTATGGATGAGGTATTAAAGGATGCAGATGTGATCCATCATTGTATGAATGACCTGTCTAAAGCGATCAAGGAAAAGGAGCAGGCCCGTTACAATAAGTTGTGTGAAGAATTTGGCATGTGATCATAATCTGTTCCTGGTATAGGTATCTAATGATCTGCCATAGAAATATTTCATTGATTCCCGGCATTCATCGGGAGAGATGAAAAGAGCATCATATCCGAAACGGCGGAAATAGTCCTCGAGTGCCCTTTTTGGCCAGCTGAAGTAATAGGTATTTCCTTCCCTTTTCAACACATCAGGTCTGTTCTTTACGATCATATGGAATTTATGAACACCTCGATCGGTCAGCTGTACTACTGCATCTATGTTTTTGGATGTCGAAGACGGATTTCTTCTTGCTATGTCCTGCAATTTTTGAAGATCATCATCGTCATGGATAAAACAGTCGGGTGTTGTATACAGTGCTTTTATCCTTGACACCCTGTATGTATGAAGAGATCTGTGAGTAGTATCTGAACACAGAAGATAGTTGCACTGCTCTTCTTTGGATGCAGCTATGATATATGGTTTAACTGAAAATACCAGATTCTCGGCAGAGGATGTTGAAAACGTTATGATCCTCTTTTTTCGTATCGCTTCATTTAGTCCCTCAAAGGTATCCCTGAAGATGATCATCTCACGGTCATTTCGTGCAATGGAAAGATATGAGCTGAAGAGATCGTTTATATACTGGGACAGAGATATATCAGTTAAGAGGTTATTCTCTATAGCACGCATAACATCCAGGGAACGCCCGCTTACAGTAAGGGTGATGGCAGTGCTGCGGTCAGCTCGGTATTTGTCGCTTTTCATGTATGTATTAATGATCCTGTCGGCTATAGTTTCGGCATCTTTAGGGGATATGGAAGGAAACTGCCCAAGATCTGTGAGGATGGTATCAAGCAGTTTGGCCTTTCGGTCTCTGTACTCATCAAAGTAATTGATGAGCAGTTCTTTTAGAAAAGCATTTAAGTTGATGGAACCATCCTTTTTCATGAATTCAAACAGTTCAGCATCGTTCATGAGACGTGATTTCATATCTTCAGGTATATAGATCTTATATTTCTCAGTCATATCCGTTCCTCCTGTTTGGGGTCGAAGAATAATCATATCATAACAGAATATACGTATTTATGCAATAAAAGTGGGGTTATAGTAACACTCTATTCTGCTTCTTTTAATATCCCTTTCCATAATGTACCATAGAATCACAAAAGCACATGCAGCAATACCGAGGGTCGTCCGCTTAGGACTCCTGCCTTTGGTTATGTCGCAGGATGGCAGTGAAAACTGCATCGGGTATCGTGCTTTGTCTAAAGACACATACAGCAACTCAATCCGGGATCGCTTAATTGGTAGAGCACATGATTTTTTATCATGCAGACGCAGGTTCGAATCCTGTTCCTAATGAAATGTGTCTTGTAAAAATGACAACCGGAAAGATACATACAGCAATCCTTTGGGAACCATTGAACGGCCGCTGTGGCACGGCCAGTTCGTGCGGGGGAGGATCCCGCGGTGGTTAAAACTGTATCTTGTATAGGTTTGCGGGAAGCCACAATACCGCAAACCGAATAAAAGGAGTGAATGAAAATGTTGAACTTTTTGAAGAAGGAAGCAAACAAGACTTATACTGAAAACGGTGCAGTGACATATGCTACAACTATGTCGGACTGCCTTGATCTTTTTGCAACGATAGGAGCATTAAGGAATGCGAGTGAAGAGGATATAACCGGAAGGTTTATAAAGGCATACGCTGAAGATCCTGATATCGCGACCAAGATACTTTTCTATGCAAGGGATATAAGGGGCGGACTCGGTGAGAGACGTGCGTTTAAGACTATTCTTGGATACCTTGCAGAAAACGAGCCTGAAACAGTAAAGAAGAATATAGAAAACGTAGCTGAATACGGAAGATATGATGATCTTCTTGTGCTCATGGGCACTCCCTGTGAGGATATGCTCATAGAGTACTTAAAGGCTCAGCTTGATAAGGATATCAATGCCGTCAAGGAAGGCGGGGAAGTATCCCTTCTTGCCAAGTGGCTCCCTTCCGTGAACGCAAGCAATAAGGAAACAATATTGATGGCCAAGAGGATAGCAAGGAAGATGGGATATAAGGATTCTGCATACAGGAGAACCCTGTCTGCCCTCCGTTCCTATATCAAGATAATAGAGAACAATCTCAGGGAGAAGGATTATACCTTCGACTATGAGAAGCAGGCATCCAAGGCATTGTATAAGTACAGGGCTGCATTTTACAGGAACGATCAGGAAAGGTATTCCGCATTTCTCAAAAAGGCAGAATCTGATCCTTCTGCTATGCACACAGGGACACTTACGCCTTATGATGTTGTGGCACCTGTAATAGACAGGTCGATGAGACGTATGGGATTTACCGAGGATGAGAGACGAGCCATGGATGTTACCTGGAATGCTCTTGAGAACTTTACCGGAAGTGAAAATGCACTTGCGGTTGTAGACGGATCCGGCTCCATGTATGGTGGGTTCAGGCCTCTGCCTGCAGCAGTCGCACAGTCGCTCGGCATCTATTTTGCAGAGCATAATACCGGCGCGTTTAAGGGGCACTTCATTACTTTTTCTACTCATCCCAGACTTGTTGAAGTAAAGGGAAGGGATATAGTTGAGAAGATGAGGTACTGCATGGGTTATAATGAGTGCAGTAACACGGATATAGCGGCAACTTTTGACCTGATACTCAGGACAGCCGTTAAGAACCATGTTAAGCAGGAAGATATGCCTGCAAAGCTTTATATCATATCAGATATGGAGTTTGACTGGTGTGCCGGTAATTCATCGCTTACGAACTTTGAAGCAGCTAAGATGAAGTACGCGGAGCATGGCTATAAGCTTCCTGAGATAGTATTCTGGAATGTGTTCAGCCGTAACAGGCAGCAGCCCGTTACCATGAACGAGGCCGGAGTAAAGCTTGTATCCGGGTGTACACCTCAGATATTTACAATGTTAAAGAATGACAGCCTCGATCCTTATCATTTCATGATGGAGGTGATCTCTTCCAAGAGATATGAAAGGATCGTCGCTTGAGGAGATTAAGATGTTAGAGATAAAAGGAAAAAGAAATACAGCGATCTGCTATGCGGCCATTATCGAAGAAAAGGCTGAGGAACAGATAAGAAGGATGTGTGATTATGAGTTCACCGACGGAAGCAGGATAAGGATCATGCCTGACGTCCATGCCGGAAAAGGCTGTACCATAGGGACTACCATGACTGTAACAGACAAGGCAGTCCCCAACGTGGTCGGTGTTGACATAGGATGCGGTATGTATACCACTAATCTCGGAAAGGCAGATATTGATTTTGAAAGGCTTGATGAAGCAGCTCATTATATAAAATCAGGCATGAACGTTTGGGAAACTGAGATCGAGGCGTTTGACTTTACACAGTTATCCTGCTATGAGAAACTTCAGAAGCTTAACTGGCTTGAGTGCAGCCTTGGCACGCTCGGAGGAGGCAATCATTTCATAGAAGTGGATGCATCTTCCGACGGGAACAAGTATCTTGTTATCCACAGCGGGAGCAGGAACCTGGGCAAGCAGGTTGCAGAGATATATCAGGAGACAGCCATCGACCAGCACAAGGGCATAAACGATTACAGGAAGGAAAGAGAGGAGCTGATAAACACTCTTAGGGAAAAAGGAGAATCAAATAAGATCCAGAAGGCACTTAAGGATCTGAAGAACAGGAAGGAGCTGACTGAGCCTGACATGCCCTCGGACCTCTGTTATTTAAGCGGTGATCCGTTTAAGGAATACCTTCACGATGTGGAGATATGCCAGAGGTTCGCAAGAAGGAACAGGGAGCTCATGACCGAGATCATCCTTGACAGAACAGGCATGACAGGCACGGACTCTTTCCACACGATACATAATTATATCGATACAAATGAGATGATCTTAAGGAAGGGAGCGATAGCGGCCCATGAAGGTGAGAAGGTACTCATTCCCATAAACATGAGGGATGGAAGTATCCTTGCAGTCGGAAAGGGAAATCCTGAATGGAACTATTCCGCACCTCACGGGGCAGGAAGAGTGATGTCCAGGACACAGGCAATGAAGTCCCTTTCAATGGATGAATACAGGAAGACTATGGAAGGAGTATATACAACATCCATCAGCGAAGGCACCCTTGACGAGGCTCCTATGGCATATAAGTCACTTGAGGATATCATAGATGTCGTGGCTGAGTCGGTGGATATCATCGAGATCATGAAGCCTGTATATAACTTCAAGGCTCCGGAAAATAAGGCTTTTTGAGTAACAGTACCTAACACTGTTACATGGGCATAAAAGGCAAATTCTTATACAGTGAGTCCAAGGATTTTAACAGAAGGATATTTGAATTCTTTAAAGAGGTTAACAGATAGCAATTAATTCGAACATAAAACCTTTCAAAATGTAAATTTTTATTGGTAGACAAGGGCTTATCGGAGCAATAAAATTATGTTAAAATTTATTGCAAAGGTGGGAATGATATGAGAAAACACTATTTGGACAACATCCTTTTCTGTCTTTAGCCAATATGGTCAAGAACCTGAAATCCTAGACACCGAAATCAATAAGATTTTGGCAGAGAAGGAGCCATTTGATGTGCAATTGGAATATATATTATTATGAAGAGAGGTGGAGGATACCTTTAGTAGTATATGATTTCACTGGAAAGACGATCCTTCCCCTCTGTACTAACGAGGGAAGCGGGATGGGATCCAGTGAAAATGATATAAATATGGGGCAGCCATTGCGAGCTGCCCTGTTAATATATCAGACAAAGAGGTTTCGTGATATAATGAGTGCTAGTCAACTACCCATCACCTAAAGGTAATGGGCTTGCGGCTCCCCTGTAGTTCGTTGCAATAACTCCTACATTTTATCGGTGTGACTTCCGTGGGGTCGCATCATGGGACGGTTGACACCGCCCCTTACGACAAAGATTTACTCTGCCGTAACTGTATCAGGTACTTGGCTATCTTCAAG
>JAEEHY010000212.1 GCA_016281085.1 Lachnospiraceae bacterium | reverse complement strand
TTCGACAATGAAGCTTCTCGGTTCAAAGGGTACTACGGGCACCCAGGCAAGCTTTCTTGAGCTTTTTGACGGTGATAATGAGAAGATAGACAGGATAGATCCGATGATAGCCGCGAAAATGGGCTTCAGAGAGTGTTATCCGGTGTCGGGACAGACCTATTCAAGAAAGATCGACACAAGGGTTGCCAATGTACTTGCCTCCATTGCTGCCAGCGCTCATAAGTTTTCCAATGACATAAGGCTGCTTCAGCATCTTAAAGAGGTTGAGGAGCCCTTTGAAAAGAACCAGATAGGTTCATCGGCAATGGCTTATAAGCGTAATCCCATGAGAAGCGAACGTATAGCTTCGCTCAGCCGATATGTGATGATAGATGCGCTTAATCCCGCGATAACCTCCGCAACGCAGTGGTTTGAAAGAACACTTGACGATTCGGCCAATAAGAGGCTCAGCATTCCCGAGGGTTTTCTCGCCATAGACGGTGTTCTGGATCTGTGCCTCAATGTTGTTGACGGGCTGGTTGTATATGATAAGGTTATCGACAGGCATTTGAGGAGCGAGCTTCCATTTATGGCAACGGAGAATATAATGATGGATGCCGTAAAGGCGGGTGGCGACAGGCAGGAGCTTCATGAAAGGATAAGGGAACTTTCCATGAAGGCTGCAAGAAATGTTAAGGAGTGCGGCGGGGAGAATAATCTTCTTAAGCTTATCGCGGACGATCCGGAGTTCAATATGTCGATAACGGAGCTTAACAAGACTATGGATCCAAAGAAGTATGTGGGACGTGCTCCGCAGCAGGTGGATAAATATTTAAAGGAAGTCATACAGCCCATGCTGGATGCCAACCGGGATGTGCTGGGAATGCATGCGGATATAAATGTTTAGTCCGGTATAAAGCGGATCATGAAAACAGTGAACTCTCAAAAGGTTTCCGCAGCAGACGGTATACCTTATCACAGATTAGGAGGAGATACAAGATGGTTAAAGCAATAGTGGGTGCCAACTGGGGCGATGAAGGAAAAGGCAAGATGACGGACATGCTTGCTCAGGAATCGGATATTGTTGTACGTTTTCAGGGCGGTGCAAATGCCGGGCATACAATCGTTAACAAATACGGGAAATTCGCGCTTCATACGCTTCCTTCCGGTGTGTTTAACGAAAATGTGACAAGTATAATAGGAAACGGTGTTGCACTTAATATACCTATCCTCTTTAAGGAGATAGAAGATATCACATCCAAGGGCGTACCGATGCCCAGGCTGCTTATTTCGAACAGGGCGCAGATGGTGATGCCTTATCATGTTGACCTTGACACATACGAGGAAGCGAGGCTTGCCGGTAAGTCATTCGGTTCCACCAAGTCGGGGATCGCGCCTTTTTATTCGGACAAATACGCTAAGATCGGCTTTCAGGTCAGTGAACTTTTTGAGGATGAGGATATTCTTAAGGAAAAGATCGCAAGAGTGAGTGAGATCAAAAATGTAATGCTTCAGTATCTTTACAATAAGCCGCTGATCAACGAGGATGATCTGTATAATACTCTTATGGAGTATAAGAAAATGATCGAACCGTACGTCTGCGATACCTCGCTTTATCTGTGGAATGCACTTAAAGAAGGCAAGAATATCCTGCTTGAAGGACAGCTCGGTTCGCTTAAGGATCCCGATCACGGCATTTATCCCATGGTCACATCATCATCAACACTTGCTGCATACGGTGCGATAGGTGCAGGCCTGCCTCCGTATGAGATCAAGCAGATAATTACGGTATGCAAGGCTTATTCATCAGCAGTAGGCGCAGGTGCCTTTGTTTCGGAGATATTCGGCGATGAGGCTGATGAGCTCAGAAGACGCGGAGGCGACGGAGGCGAATTCGGAGCGACAACGGGAAGGCCCAGACGTATGGGGTGGTTTGACTGCGTGGCAAGCAAGTACGGATGCCGTATGCAGGGGACAACGGATGTTGCATTTACGGTTCTTGACGTTCTCGGCTATCTTGATGAGATCCCGGTATGTACGGGTTATGAGATCGACGGAGAGGTCACGACGGATTTCCCCGTTACTTCACTGCTTGAGAAGGCAAAGCCTGTTCTTGAGGTTCTGCCGGGATGGAAGTGTGATATAAGGGGAATAAAGAAATACGGGGATCTTCCCGAGAATTGCCGGAAATATATTGAATTTATCGAGGAGAGGATTGGTTTCCCCATTACAATGGTTTCCAACGGTCCTTCAAGGGATGATATTATTTACAGATAATGCCCACGCTTAAGGGGAAGGGGTTATTTAATGCTGTTAAGGGCGCTTAATGATATATGGATTGCTTTGCGGAGCTTCGACGAACAGGCGTTGAGCTTTTCCGGCAGGGCAGTCCTTATATATATTATATATATAGTGATCAGGAATGTTGTAAAGAAGCTTCGTAAGAAGAAGTGTGACAGTGTAGTACAGATAATACTGTCTGTATGTGTTGCCTCGGTTCTGTTTGTCTATCTTTCATATCTTATATCGCTTACCTTGTCAGGACGTGAAGCCGGCAGCAGAGATACACGGGTGGATATTGAGATATTCGGAACCTGGAGACAGGATGGTACACTGTCGGATTTTGCGCTCGAAAACGTGCTGCTGTTTATCCCCTTTGGCATGATAGTTCCCCTGATGAGCCGTTTCTTTAAGAAATGGTGGAACCTTGTGCTTATGGCGTTTATCTCAAGTATCCTTATAGAGATAACGCAGCTTATCACGGGCAGAGGATATTTTGAAATAGACGATATCCTTCTTAATACCGCAGGAGCTTTACTCGGGTTTATGGTGTTTTGGGCTATTTACCACAGCTATATTGCGTTTAAGCATGAATCACAGCTGCCGCTCAGCGTACATGAACAGAAGCTTAACAGGATTACGCTCCTGGCCATACAGCTTCTTCCCGTTATCCTTTGTATCATGCTCATATATGGCTTCGGGAGTGATGATGCCGATCAGTCGGGTGAGCTGAGCAGATTTGTTACGGAGAAGCTTCTTTATATAGTAAACAAGGTTATGCGTTATAACTGGACGGCAGAGAAGATAGGTAAAATGGTTCCGTTATATGAGGGTTATGTGAGAAAGTGTGCGCATTTTACCGAATACGGTATGCTTACGCTGTTTTCGTTTGTGTTCCTGTACTGCAGAAGGATGAAAAATATTTTTTCATTTCTGATATCGTTCCTTCTTGCGGCCACCCTTGCCGTTGTTGATGAAATACATCAGGGAACTGTGGAAGGGAGAAACGGTTCATTTAAGGATGTCGGGATCGATTGTCTCGGTTCACTTACCGTGCTGTTCATTATTTTTATCATATTGGCTATGATACGTTTTTATAACGCAAACAGAAAGATCAAGGAAACGATGAACGTATTGAGATGAAGACGGAGGACTTATGTCAACTATAGATCAGAGAAAGATAAGGAATTTCTGCATAATCGCACATATTGATCATGGCAAGTCCACCCTTGCGGACAGGATAATCGAGAGTACAGGCCTGCTCACGAGCCGGGAAATGCAGGCTCAGGTCCTGGATAATATGGAACTTGAGCGAGAGCGCGGTATTACTATCAAGTCCCAGGCGGTACGTACAGTGTATAAAGCAAAAAACGGCGAGGAGTATATCTTCAACCTTATCGATACCCCGGGACATGTTGACTTCAACTACGAGGTTTCCAGGTCTCTTGCGGCCTGCGACGGTGCGATCCTCGTCGTTGATGCCGCTCAGGGAATAGAGGCTCAGACGCTGGCGAACGTGTATCTTGCGCTTGACCATGATCTGGATGTGTTCCCTGTAATAAATAAGATAGATCTTCCGAGTGCAGAGCCGGACCGTGTTGTGAATGAGATAGAGGACGTGATAGGGATTGAAGCTCAGGACGCTCCCAGGATATCGGCCAAGAACGGCATAGGAATAGATGAAGTACTTGAACAGATAGTTGACAGGATACCGGCTCCTTCCGGAGATCCCGATAAACCGCTTAAGGCGCTGATCTTTGATTCGCTCTACGATTCGTATAAGGGAGCGATAGCTTTTGTACGTCTCATGGATGGAAAGGTCAGCAAGGGAACCCCGATAAGAATGATGGCGACAGGGGCTACGGCAGAGGTTGTGGAGGTTGGATATTTCGGAGCAGGGCAGTTCATTCCGTGTGATGAGCTTTCGGCCGGGATGGTAGGTTATATAACCGCAAGCATTAAAAATGTCAGGGATACGGCGGTCGGCGATACCATAACCAACGCCGCTGCGCCCTGTGATGAGGCTCTTCCCGGTTACAAGAAGGTGCTTTCCATGGTTTACTGCGGGATGTATCCTGCTGACGGAGCGAAGTATCCGGATCTTCGTGACGCTCTTGAGAAGCTGCAGCTTAATGATGCTTCTCTCAATTACGAGCCTGAGACATCCATAGCCCTTGGCTTTGGCTTCAGATGCGGGTTTCTGGGTCTTTTGCATCTTGAAGTGGTACAGGAGAGGCTGGAAAGAGAATATAACCTCGATCTTGTTACTACGGCGCCGGGTGTTATCTACAAAGTGCATAAGCTGAACGGTGAACTTATTGAACTGACAAACTCCTCTAATCTACCAGATCCATCCGAATTAGATTTTATGT
>JAEEHY010000211.1 GCA_016281085.1 Lachnospiraceae bacterium | reverse complement strand
CATGACCATGGATGAGGCAACCGATTATATACGTTCCTCACATGTACTTGACAATACTTCCGCACATCTTATCTCCACCGATACTCTTACCGGACTTTCAACGCGTCCCAAACAGGGCATGACGGATGACTTCGCTGTTTCCTATGAACGTCTGGGATTTTTGGATAAAGTGGCCTGGATCGATGAACTCGGGAAGTCGATCAATATAACACGAGCCTATACAAACCCCATGAACGGCGAGCAGTCACTGGCTTTCTGTAATCATATTACGCTGTACGATCCTGCAGACGAAAAACCTTTTGATGCAGTCCTTTTACGAGTGATCCCCATTTCGGCGCTTGAGCAGAAATGGGTATTTCCCCAGATAGAAATGGCGAATGCAGATCTTTCCATGATCGATGCAGACGGTGATTACATACTTAAAGGACACAGCTTTAAGAACTCAAGCTTTTTTGAATTTTACAAATCTTACAATACTACAGAACCGGAAGCGTCGGCTGAATTGTTCAAAACCATTACTTCATCCACAGGATCAATTCCGATGACCGACTCGCACGGACGTGAATGCATACTTGCATATACCCCCGTTACAGCAACAGCGGGCTGGACGTTATTGGGGCTTGTGCCATCTGAAGATCTCAATGTAAATAACGAAAACAGTCTTCTGTTTGTAGTCGTTTTTGTCGGTCTGCTTTCACTGTTCCTCTGCGACCTTTTCTATATGCGCCACCTTAACAGGCGTCTTCAGATATCTGCTAACGAAGCAGAGGCAGCCAACAAAGCCAAAACGGACTTTCTCTCTACCATGTCCCACGATATCCGTACGCCCATGAATGCCATCATAGGACTGACTGCCATTGCCGAAAAGAACCTCGGGGACACTGCATCAACTGCCGAAAACCTTCGCAAGATCAGCCTTGCAGGCAATCATCTGCTGACCCTTATAAACGATATTCTGGATATATCCAAGGTTGAAAGTGGCAAATTGAAGCTGAATCCCATGAACTTCTCCATCGTGGAAACGGTTGAGAATCTTGTCAACATTTCCCAACCGATGATCAAGGAAAAGAATATTGAATTCAGCTTTCACATAAATCAGATAGAGAAGGAATATCTGTATACAGATCAGCTCCGTCTTAACCAGATTTATATCAACATACTGTCAAACGCGATCAAATACACGGAACCGGGCGGTCGTGTCAGTGTGGATCTTCGCGAAGAAAAAAGCACCGATGCAGGGTGTATCCGACTGACCTATTCCGTCGCCGATACCGGAATAGGAATGAGTCCCGAATTCATGGAAACCATGTATAAGCCTTTCTCCCGCCAGGTAGACAGCCGTGTCAACAGCATTCAGGGAACCGGTCTCGGCCTGGCCATAACCAGGCAGATGGTCGATCTTCTCGGCGGAACGATCGACTGTCGAAGCGAACAGGGTAAAGGAACTACCTTCACAGTAACGCTCGATATTCCGGTGTCTGACAGACAGCGGGATGACATGCAGCTCGATCCTGTCGATGTTCTGATTGTTGATGATGATGAGATCATGCTCCAGACTGCTGCCGACACACTCGAATCGCTTGGAGCATCTGTCGAGCAGGCAAACAGCGGATCTGAAGCACTGGTCATGATCGAGCACAGACATCTCCTGGGCCGCGACTACAACGTAATCATAGTAGATTGGAAAATGCCTGAAACAGACGGACTTGAAACTATCAGCAGGATCCGTTCGGATATTGATACCAGTGTTCCGATACTACTGATCTCGGCATATGACTGGTCCGATATTGAAGATAAAGCAAAAGCTGCGGGAGCAAACGGTTTCGTCAGCAAACCTCTTTTCCGTTCAACGCTCTATGATAAGATCAACGATCTTATAGGAAAAGAATCGAAATCAATCGAACCCGAGGATGATTATTCCGACCTTCACGGATTGCATATTCTTGTAGCCGAAGATAATGATATCAATTGGGAGATAATATCCGCAATGCTTGGTATGTTCGGAATAACCGCCGAGCGCGCGGAAAACGGCCGTGTATGTGTGGATATGATAAGTTCAGCTCCCGAAGACAGATACGCTCTAATATTTATGGATGTACAGATGCCTGAAATGAACGGACTCGATGCGACCAGAGCAATCCGTAACCTTAACGATCCCAAGGCCTCATCCATCCCTATAGTTGCGATGACGGCAGACGCATTCTCCGAAAACATCACGGAATGTCTGGATGCGGGTATGAACGGACATATTGCCAAGCCTGTCGATATTAAATTAGTCATAAATGAAATTCGAAAAATAAAGGAAGGAAGTCGATGATCATGAAAAAAACAATGTATATTTCAATGGCTGTACTGATGCTCTTTTGTTTTACCGCATGCGGCTCAAAGAAGCAGGAAGCAGCTGCCGGGGAAGGTTTCATACCTGCTAAGGACAATTCAGTCAGCTGCCATTTGACCATAGCCGGAGGCTATGACAACTTTGAGGCACTGGAGGCAGAATTCGATCGTTTCAACGATTATTATCCCAATGCAGAGCTTGTATACACAAAGGTTGATGACTACAATAATATGATCGGCACTGTCCTTAACGGAAACGACGCTCCTGACATATATGTCAATTATTCATGGATGTATGACCGTGATCAGTACAAATCTTCCATCGAGCATGCAGAGGATTTAAGAGACCCTGAGCTTGGTCTTGATCTTGACTGTATACGAAGCAATATAATCCTGAAAACAAGCGACGGCACTCTCCCAATGGTTCCGGTTTTCTCAAACACCTATGGTATGCTTGTGAACAAAAATCTATTTGAAAAAGAAGGCTTGAGCGTTCCCACTACCTATAAAGAACTTGTGGAGTTATGTAATGCCTTTCGCGGGAAGGGATATGAAAACCCGCTGATGGGTTTCTCAAGGGAAGAGACAACCTCTCTTTATACTTTGATGATCTATCCGTTTTTCTGTGAAACAGTTGCCGATGATGCGGAAGCTGTGAACAGGCTCAATTCACTTGATCCTTCAGCCGGAAAATATATGCAGCCTTCCCTTGAAAAAATAGTTCAGTTTATGAATGATGGCTGTGTAAATCCGGAAGCCTGTGAGGAAATTGAAAACAACTATGATGCTGTTATACTCAGATTTTTTGAAGGTGACGTACCAATGATGACCTGCTCGGGTGATACTGTTTCCGGCACCAAAAAACGTGAAAGCAGATCCGAGGCATTCATTGCAAACCCCTTTGAATATGCCTTTGTCCCTGTTCCCATGTCGGATGAAGGTTCCATCTTCCTTGATATGTCGAACCTGCAGTTCTCTGTCAACAAAAACAGTCAAAATATCGATATGGCAAACGAATTTATGCGCTTCCTTATCACACCTTCCGAGCTTAACGAAATGGCAAGGAACAAGGGGCTTATGTCACCTACCAGGGATCTGTCCTTCAATAGTATGTATGCCGCATTCGGAAACGTTCCTGAAGACAGGATACTGTCACCTGAAGTGATCGGACTTACAGATGATGCAGTAATACAGTTAAGACAGGCGGTTTATCATGTTGGAAAGGGCGAAATGACAATAGATGAGGCCATTGCGGGCTATGGTTCTTTCACACAATGACCTCATTTAATACTTAGTTTTGGAGCAGTGCAGGTTGAAGATCACTTTCGGGAACATACATCTTACCGCCTTTTGCCGGCTTGACGTAATAATGCCATCCTCGGAAGTATTTCTTACCTATCACTGTTCCAACACCCATGTCCGGTTGTGATACAGACATTACCTTATCACCTTCGTTAAATTTGGAACCTCCAAGCATACCCGGATTACCGGCAGGAGTTGAACCTCCGTTCACATCTTCAAGTTCCTTTTCTTTGATTTCATTCATCTTTTTTTCTCCTTTGTTATTTATACTTCTTTAGAAATGTTACTACATTTTATAACTGATCCTTACTCTCCTCCAACACTGAAACAAATTCAAAAGGTGTCTTATGCGGATGTGTTTCAAACACAGTTTCGATCCGCAAAAGGGTCTGATATGTTTTTCGGGCCAACTCATTAAGGCTTTCAAGGTATTCATCCTCACAGGCATACCCATCCCGATCGACATAGTTTTCCAGCCGGCCGTGTGAATATCCGTCTTTTGTTATGCCAAGAAACAGAGCTTCCATATCTATATCAAAATGACCCAGGGCCGCATATATCCCGACAGCATCTGCCAATAGTTCGTCCCATACAGCATCTATCTTATCAGGATATAGACGTCTGCATATGAAATGAGTACATTCATGGTATAGTCTTATTGTGTGGGAATAAGAAAGCCATGTTTCGTCATCAAGCCGAAGCATCGAGGCTTTTACATTACTGTAGGGACCGGATGACAGCACAATAAGGGCATCGAGATAATTACTTTTGTCAGCGGTAAATCGTTTGAATTCAGAATTCCAATCAGGAGTAATATTTCCGTTTTTTAAAGAATTCTTCATGAAATCCTCTTTATGGGCATCGATACGCCGCCAATTGATCACCCCGTCAAGAAGCGATGCACCCTGCGTGGGCGGAATTTTCGTGGGCTCACATCTATGAGCCATAATTTTAAGGAAAGTAACAAAGTCTGAACGCTCATAAAGTGTTACTATCCTTACTCTTCCTGCAGGCGTATCCATATATTCGTCAGTATCCATGTAACTGCCAATAAAATGATCCAGTGTTATAAATTCAGGATCTTCTCCCATTCTGACTATGCAGTTATATTTATCCTTTGCTTCAGGATCATCGGGATTAATATATAACTGTTTATACGTTTCTGCTATGTCACTGATAACCTTTCTCCTGTTTGTATCTTCCAGAGACTTACTGTGCATGTGTTTTACCTCATAATTATGTTTATATCACGAACCTGCTTATTAAATATCAACGTATAGTCACGGGGAAATGTTCCCTGACTCACCTTCTCCTTCGTTTATAGCCCTCTTCAGCGATCCCGACACCGGTTCTCTCTCATCCTCGCTCATTACGAAACCTATATAATTTCCATCTTCCGAGAAGAAAACATCCACACCACCCGGCTCATCACAGAACAGAAAATCATCATCCGGGAAGATAAATGATTCTCCATCTATATCATCAAATCCCATACACGAAAACATGGAAGCCTGACTTATCATCGCCTCGATGAACTCTTCCCTGTCCGCTTCATTACCGATGTCTTCGCCTTCCGTGATATCATCATACAATTCCGAAAACAGTTCCCTGAGATACAGCTCATCCATGATACTCATACTCGAAGAGGCAAACATGGGAACATCTGAATAATTCTCCTCTGTAACATCATCAAGATCGAAATATCCCGACTCCCTTACATCATATGCATTCTCTCTTGCATGCTCAATAAATATAAAGAGAAGGTATTCCCCGAACTCATCATATGTATATTCATTATCCGGATCCAGCAGTTCATCATACATTTTCTCAATCTTCTTTCCTATCTCCGAAAGCAGGTTCGCGCCAAGGTCATGAAGTGAATCATTATTTGAATAAGTGTTTAACAGATACTTAATAATCCCCTGCTCAAAATCACCCATCTCAAGGTGCCTTACCGCCTTCTTCACTCCGAATGTCCTTAAAAAACCTGCCGCCATCTCATTTGAAACAACTCTCCTGAGAATTTCATTATTCACACATGATAATCTGTACATATCTTAATTCTTCCTTATGTTTAAAGTTACTACATTCAACATTTGTGCTGAAGAGCCTGAAGGTTACCGTATTAGCGTTATGCCCCATGATAATCCGGTGATCAAAACAATGAGCGCCACCATCCATGCAGCGGTTACAGCCGCTTTCATATTGTGTACTCTGAAGAAAGGATAGGGTCCGTCAACTTTCTCGATGTAATTAAGATATAACAACACAATACCGTATACAGCAGTTACGGCAACCGGAATTCCCCACATCCGGGAATGTTGCTCCCATAAGATATATGAAGTGATAGATATGGCCGGACAGAGTGTATGGTGAAAAAGTCCGTTGCCCGACAGCATCATGTTTTTGAACCCGGCACCCGACGGCACCAGCACAAAAACAGTTATAAGTACCGTCATTGTCAGCATGACTGTACTAAGGTATCTTAGTACGGTCGTAAACACCGCATAGCGGTTTATAATAAAGAAGACTGAGGATATCGTTGTAATGATATTCGACAGCTGCGTATAGAAAGTCAGTACCTTTATCCCCCGGTTGAAACTGTTACTAAACCCCATTATCTCGAGCACGATAATCAGTATGTTTGCGATAAGTACAATTTCCATTCTCTGACCCTCCAAACCTCTCTACTCTATAACCACAAATGCGGTTTTACCGAATGCATCAAATAGCCTGACTACCGCCGAATACATTAATCCCAGGCTGTAGATTATAAGCGCTGTGTGTGATCGTCGTATAAATACAAGACATGCATATACTGAACAGTATTTTTTTTATCCTCTGATAAATCGTCATCTGTCAATCCTCTTTTTAAATCTTCTCTTTGAGAATCCGGCAAGCATGTTCCCTGATCTGAATATTTCTTCAATAACCATGCCCTTATGTGCTAAAGCTCCGAGTATAAACCTGCCCAGAAATGTATTATCCTTTTCTTCCTGCGGACTGTTCATATACTCCTCAAAATATGTATCCATTGAATAATCGGTTATCGTCTGTCCGGATAATTCCTCACCGAATGCTTTCCAGTCATCACTTGCTATTATCTGCCTTTTTTCGATGATCTCCTTTATCCGTGGCTTCCATTGTTCTACAGAATCTTTATCATATGTATCCTTTTTAAAGGTATCATTTTCTCCGCGTATAAACTTCATTGCATATATCATTTGCGTAAAAGCTTTCATATAATCGGAGGGATTATCCTTGATGATCTCTTCATAATCTCCCCATGCGGGAAGATATCTGTATCTTACAAAACTGTAATCCGGAATAAGTTTACTCCTGCTTATGCAATAGTTTTAACTCTCTTATCTTGCGTGTACTTGACACAACGATCCACAGTATATATATCGTTGTCAGGTCAACCAGAAACGAAGCTATGGTAGTATCAATATTATCAAGATCTTTAATTGCTTCAATGTAAGTAAACATACCCAATACAGAAATTACCAGCAATATTATCGCCGCTGTATAATACCCCTTTTTGTACGGTTCCCCCCTGGCAGCCTTTGATGCATTCATTCCTATATACAAATGGATTTTAAAGATAAGAAGAACCATCAGCAGGGTCAATGCGATTATCACTATAAAGATTCCAACTGCTATCGCTCGGTCTTCTTTCGCGATTTCTTCAAGATTAATAGTATTCTTATCTTCCATGATCGTATACATGAGAACTTTCAGAACACTCCATGCCCCGAGTATGACCACTCCAAGTCCTCCCACATTAAGATCATCTTCATAACGTCTGAGCTTGACTTTATCGTCACCCATTGTCTTTCCTTTCTTCCAAACCCATAATCCTCTCAATACTTTCCAAAACGACAATTATACAAATCATCTTAGGTGAAATTACATCGTAAAAAATTTTGTTAGCATACTCCAGTGCTTATATCAAATATTATCACCCAAATGACCGGGTATCAAATATAAAATTATAGTAACTATTCAGAACAGGCTCAAAATACTTCGTATTTTTCGCTGTTTTGGATTCATCCAATACATAAATTTATAAAATACAGTTCTTACAAGCAAGCTTG
>JAEEHY010000210.1 GCA_016281085.1 Lachnospiraceae bacterium | reverse complement strand
TCTGTGTCATACGGGAAGTGATTATGAAAGGAGCGGCTGGATACAGGCACAGATTGAAAGGTTAAACGTTTGTTACAACGGAATGAGTGCTGTCAAGGTACCTTATATACCGGAAGATCCCGGTATAGCGGATCTGAATATATGTACTGTTGATAGGACAGATTGGGGTGATGGGATCCCGCTAGGATATGAAACGGAAAGCGGTAAGCCGTGGACTATACCGTTTGGAGATATGAATATTGTCGTTGTTGCGGGGAGAAAGGGAAGCGGTATGACAAACGCCTGTCTGACGGTTGGATATTATGCCGAAAGGACCGGCCGGATCGTCAGGGAGATTACATCCGTTGAAGAGCTGCTTTCTGAAATAAGAGAATCTTCCTTATATGTCAATGGAGAACATGGATCGGGAAACGGAAATGATCGAAGGATAATGATATGTGACGATCTTTCGGAAAAGCTTGCTGATTTCTATGAGTCTGATTATGACAGGGATATTGAAGAGGAAGTTCTGGATTTCCTTAGGAGTAACAAGGGATACAGCCTTTTTGCGACGCTTAGGAGTGAAGATCATACGAGGCTTGTGGGACGAAGATTGTATGAAATGATCAGAGAGAACTGTGCCGCGGTGTATCTGGGCGGAGGGCTCGACAGACAGAATGTCTTTGATTGTACGTATCTTTCGTATACGGAGCAGTGTGCGGTAAAACCTGTTGGAACGGGTACGGTAATTAAACGAAGAGGTATCAGATATTCGTCTGATATTATCATACCGTTGTTTGATGGTTGAAGGGAGAGGAGAAGCAGTGATCAGGGTAGAGATTTATGCGGTTCAGCATGCGAGAAGATTTGAACTGGAAATTGATGAAAACATGTGCTCGGACGAGCTATGTTGCTATATTAAGACTGTTCTTGGTGAAATGAATACGGATGCAAAACAGAATGATGTGCTTATAAGCTGCGATCCCAAAGGGATCATTCCGCGTGGGACCGGGCTATGTGAATGTGGTATCGTGAACGGATCTGTCTTAATTTATATACTTGAAAGTAATGTTGTTATAAAGGAGGTGGGCTCAGGTGAGGCCGGTTGATGCGATATATGTAAGAATGAGCAGCCTGCTTTCCGAGCTGGGTACTGTATCAAAACGGATGTGTGATGAGCTGGCCTCACTTAAGGACAGGCTTAAGTATCTGGGAATATCGTGGGAAGGTTCCGCCTATGATGAGTATATGCGTGTGCTTTCGGAGGATATCATGGTAATGGAGATGACTGCATACAGTATTCAGGTTATGTACAGACTTCTTAACAGATCGCTTACAAGATACCAGGAAACAGAAATGAAGGTTTATGACATTATAGGAGGTATGGGAAGATGAGCATCACTAAAGCAGAGATAGACATAGAATTTAAAAGGGCTATCGATCAGGCAGAGGAATTGGAGGAGCTTTCCTGCAAACTCTGCAATATCAGTAATGTAAAGTTTGATCAGGCGCTTGCACTTCTGACTAAGTCATGGAAGGGGCAGAATGCAGGGTCATATATAAGTAATACCAGAAACCTTAAGAACAGACTGTACGGTTCGGCGGAGATACTTAAGGATACGGCAGAGATGATCAGAAAGACAGCTCAGCGTATATACTCTGCCGAGATGGCCGCGTTGCTGGTCATAGAAAACAGGTTATAAAACGATGTACGTTTTATACATATAAAATTATAAGGAGGAAAAAGAATGGCATTTTTTCAGGTAACTGCTGCCGAGCTCAGAAAAAAGGCGGAGCAGCTTAAGGGACTTAACAGTCGGTTCAAGACAGGGACGGAGACCCTGCAGACTGTGGAGCAGGCACTAAAGTCGATGTGGGAGGGCGAAGCGAATGAAGCATTTCACGGAGCTTTTACCAGAGACAAGGGGCAGATGGATCAGTTCCATTCGGCTATCGAACGTTATATTGAGGCTTTGTTCATTATAGCCGCCAAGTATGAGGAAGCCGAGAACAGGAACATTGCGACCGCTTCAACGAGAACATATTAGAACTGTTGAAACAATGAGACGTGAAAGGAGAAAAAATGGCAACAGGGATTTTGAAAGTCACACCACAGAAGCTTATCGATGCTTCAAATGAGTTCAGCTCAACGGGTAAAACCATCGGGGCTCTCACACAGGAAATGAACGAAATAGTAAACAGCCTCAAATCCGTATGGATGGGAGAGGCGGCTTCCGGATACGGGGCCAGATTTGCGGAGCTGTCAGATGATATTGAAAGGATCAACAGGATGATACAGGAGCATGTAACGGATCTGATGGAAATGGCGCGGGAGTATCAGGCAGCAGAGGATGCAAATACAGAACAGAGTGCCGGACTTTTGACAGAGGTTGTTTCATAAGGAGCAGGGAAATGGCTATTGGGTATAAGACTCTGATAATGATAGACAATTCAATGTCTGTCGGCAAGGCTAATTTTATTCTGAGTAAGGAAACGGCCAGGTACATCTGTGAGCATCTGAATGAGAATGATGAATGCAGGATAGCTGTGTTTGGCGAGGATATTGAATATTTAACGGATTACAGTAATGACAGACAGATGCTGTCGGACAGTATAGATAAGATCGAAATGACAGACAAGGATACTTACATAACCGACAATCTGGCTGCTGTACTGAATGAATGGATGCATCAGGATGTGGCATGCCGTAATATCATCCTTTTTACCGACGGGGAGGAAAAGGAACCGGTGCTGCATGCCAATGAAGAGCTGTATTATATGCTGAAGGAAGCCGGTTATCCGGTCTATGTGGTTCAAAGCGTGGAAAAGAAGAGTATTCCCGCTGCCAAGAACCTTTCTGCGATAGCAACCATAAGCGGAGGTGAACTGCTTCTTACCGAGTTCGAAAACTCGGAGGGAGGGAGCGAAAGAATAATCGGAGACAGGATAGTGAATAATATTGAGGCAGTCAGAAGCAGGATGAGCGGTCATGATATGGCACAGGAAACCGGTTCCGGTGAAGATCATTTACAGGAGACGGATGCGCTGGAGGGAGAGAGCGGCGTACAGGGCGGGGATAATGACACCGGTGTGAATGAAAAAGGTGGCGAAGCTGCATCGGATGATACTGCTCTGTATATTGCCAGCGAGATGGATACGGACGGCCATGTGGAAGAACATATGAATACAATCTCCTATATGTCAAATGATACAACTCCGATCATACGAAGAGGAAGTGCGGGAGCGGGTCCTGCCGTCAGTTTGAATGTTCTGCTGCCTGCCTTGGGACTTACGGTTGCCCTTGTGTTCGCAATTTCGCTGCTTGCGGCTTTGCGAAGGAAAAACCGTAAGAACCGTGAGGAGAAAAAGACAATACTGTCACGGGTAAACGAGGAGATATTCAATGAAGCTGCGATAGCCGAGAATGCGGAAGATTACGACTGTATGACATATAAGCTTGATATGGCGGATGAGGGTGCAACACGACTGCTGGATCAGGGCGTGGAAGGACACGATATTGTTCTTGAGGACTGCCTTGATCCTACACGTCTCTACAGGGCGGTATGCGATGACATCCTGGTGGTTGGAAGATCGCGAAATCTGTGTGACCTGGTTATCGACAATGACGATTCGATCTCGGGACGGCATTGTGAACTGTCCGTTAAAGGGGACTCATGGTATGTCAGGGATCTTGAATCTTCGAACGGAACAAGGGTTAACAGACAGAAGGTTTTTCAGGAGCTGCTGTTGAAAAACGGTGATATACTGCAGCTTGGACAGTCGTCTTTACTGGTGAGGATATGAGAGAATTAAGCGAAAAGGAATTGCTGTTACTGTCCAATTATCTATACATGGACTGTAGTACAAAATATGGATCGATAAATGAGATGCTTGACAGCTGCAGGGATGAAGACGGAGCTGTTTCGCCTGCCCGGATCGCAAATATCGGAGCGGGCGGAGGCATGAAGCCGGAGGAGTGCTATGACATCATCCGTGAAATGGATGCACAATCCGGTGATTTTAAGGCACTTGAGGCTGTCAGGACAATTGATGACGGAGGGATACGGGCGGTTTGTTTTGCAAGCCCCGGGGAAGATGCGAAGGCAACAGTGGTGTTTCGTGGTACAGGCGGCGGATATGAAGCCTGGGCTGATAATCTTCGCGGTGAATATATGAGTGAAACCGATATGCAGAAGCTGGCTGATGATTTCGTCAGATATGACTGTGGGGTATATGACGATCTGACGGTTTCGGGACACTCAAAGGGCGGTAATCTGGCGCAGTTCGCGATCGCGGCAAACAGGGACAGGGTGAACAGATGTATATCGTTTGACGGCCAGGGCTTTGGAAAGAGTGCATCGGAAGAATATAAGTATCAGATGGATGAGGCTTCCTACAGGACCAGATCCGTTTCCGGCGACAAGGATTATGTGAATATACTGCTGACACCTCTTGCGCATGAGATGGTGTATGTAGTGTCCGGCGGAGAGAGTCTTGCGGATTATCACAGTCCTTATGTACTGTACAAATCCTGTGAGTTTGATGAAGACGGAAATATTGTTAACCTCGGAAGACAGAACCCGGTGGTTGCCTGCGGATCCGGGCTGTTGAAAAAGGTTGTTGCCGGATTGGATTCACTTCCGGATGGCGGTGACAGAAATGTCAGTGAACTGCTCGCAGCCTGTGTGGCCGGTGTGATGAGTAATGACAGAGATGATGCGTATAAAAAGGAAAGGCTGAATGAGGCATGGAATAACGTAAAACAGTATACTGCAGGTCTGTTCGGTTTTACATGCGATTATGAATATGAGGATGTTGCGACGGTTACTGACAGTATGTATTTCGATCATGGGGGTCTTACTTCAGTGGTCATACAGATGCGCGAAATGGTCAAAGAGCTGTCGTTTGTTGCATCGGCTCTTTCGGATCTGAGATCATCGATCAATTACAAGGCAGCAAGCAGACTGGCTGTTGATATAAGGCTTAGGAAACAGGAGAAGGAGGTACTTAAGGCAGAGGAAGTATTGATACGGTATGCTGATGCGCTTGAACATATAAACAGACTGTATACGGGATGTGAAGCGGAACTTACGGAAATGATAGCCTCCGCATCATTTGCATAGAGGTTTAATCATGGTCGAAGCCGTGTTTGGAGAGAAAACGGGCAAACATATCATCCCATGCGTTTTCCAGAGTCTTGTCCATTGTGAATATTGAAAGTGATACGGCGGTAGTACAGGTCAGTGTGCTTCCGTCGTATTTAATGTTTACATTTAATGAACGAACGTCACCCGCATTCAGACCGGTTTCTGCAGTCTTAAGAAATCTGATGACATTTTCGGGTGCCAGACAGAAGTTTATCCTGAGTGATAAAGGGGTCTTTTTTCCTTTTATGCAGTTGAAGCAGTGTTCCTTCACGGCTTCCCACCGTATCAGGTCTTCGCTGTAGATCCTTCCGTTTTCGGATGCGGCTCTTCGAAGCTCTTCAAGTTCCTCGTCAGTATAAAAGGATTTGTTTATATGACCATCGATGGTAAAGGTTGTTCCCGTCATTATTACAGCATCGCCAAGAAGGAACTGATCGAAGACGGTTTCCCTGTCCGACAACAGTGCGGTCATAAAAAGAGAGGTATTATTGATCGTAAACAGGCGCATGTTTCCTCCTAAATGATGTGTAATGATCCGTTTCCTGTGTTATGTTACTACAGGATCTTGAAATCAACAGGTATTATAAACAGTGCAGTAAGTACCAGCAGGATCTGGACCGCCAGTATTACCGGCATCCCGATATAGAATTTCGGTTTCTGCGTTTTGTGATGAAACATATACATACCAAGAAGGCAGCCGATGCTGCCTCCGAAGAACGCTATTGTAAAAAGGGTTGCTTCAGGTGTTCGCCACGACTGCCGCTTGGCCTTCTGCTTGTCAACAAAGAAATATATGATCCCAAGCAGATTGACACATATTAAATATAAACCTATGATCATCCTGACGTTTGTTAGATCAATCATTAAGATGCTCCTTATTTGGCCGCCTTTTCTGCCTCCTGCATCTTGAGTGCACGTACCTTGCATGAGAGACCGAACAGATTGATGAAGCCCTCGGCATCATGGTGGTCATACATATCACCTGTCGTGAAGCTGGCTATACTCTCGTTGTACAGTGAGTAGGGTGATGTGGTTCCTGCCTTGATTATATTGCCCTTATAGAGCTTGAACTTAACTTCACCGGTAACGTACTTCTGTGTAGACTGTATAAATGCCTGTACTGCCTCACGCAGAGGTGTGAACCACTTCCCTTCGTACACGATCTGTGCAAACTTGTTGCCCATCTCGGCCTTGAGTGCGTAGGTGTCACGGTCGAGGATGAGTTCCTCTAGCTGCTGATGTGCTTCATAAAGAATGGTACCGCCGGGTGTCTCGTAAACGCCGCGGCTCTTCATACCGACAACGCGGTTCTCTACTATGTCGATGATACCTATTCCGTGCTTTCCGCCAAGACGGTTGAGCTCGGTGATTATCTCGGAAACCTTCATTTCCTTACCGTTTATTGATTTGGGAACGCCTGCCTCGAAGGTCATTGTTACATATTCGCCTTCATCGGGAGCTTTCTCGGGAGTGGTACCGAGAACAAGAAGATGATCGTAATCCGGCTCGTTGGCGGGATCTTCAAGCTCGAGGCCTTCGTGGCTTATGTGCCAGAGATTGCGGTCGCGTGAATAGCTTGAATCTGCCGAGAAGGGGAGATTGATTCCGTGTGCGCGGCAGTACTCGATCTCTTCCTCTCGTGAGCTCATTGTCCACTTGTCATTACGCCATGCAGCGATTATCTTAAGATCGGGAGCAAGTGCCTTAATTCCGAGCTCGAATCTTATCTGGTCATTACCTTTTCCTGTAGCGCCGTGGCAGATGGCGGTTGCGCCTTCCTTGCGTGCAATCTCGACCAACTTCTTTGCGATCAGCGGTCTTGCCATCGAAGTTCCCAGCAGGTATGCGTTTTCGTATACCGCATGGACCATCACGCAGGG
>JAEEHY010000209.1 GCA_016281085.1 Lachnospiraceae bacterium | reverse complement strand
AGTGGTTTCTGATGGTCTTAATGAGGGAGACAGGATAATAACCAGCTGGTCGTCCACGCTTGAAGACGGAGTTAAGATAAAGGAGAACGTTTCAGAGAATACGGTGGTGATAAATGACGATACCGCAGAAGATATGACGCAGGCGGCAGGAACGGACAACAGCAACATCGATATAAATATTAACGCGGAAAACAGTGATACATCCGTTTCGGAAGATACAGCATCCGAAGAAGGCAGCAATGGAGAGAACAGGGTGAGAGCGACAACGGTAGTATTTGTACGTTCGGCTCCGGATAAGGATGATGACGGCAATAAGCTCGGCAAGGCGAAGGAAGGTGAAGAGTTTACGGCTCTTGGCTCCGAGAACGGATGGACACGGGTCCTTTATAACGGCTCCGAGGCATATATCAAATCGGACTATCTGGCAGAGGTTAACACTTCGGACAGGGGGGCGGAATAAATGGACTTTTTAACCAGAATTTCGCTGAAAAGACCCGTATCAACGCTTCTGGCACTCATTGCGCTTATTGTTTTCGGCGTTTCATCGATACTAACCTTTGAGCTTGAGCTTCAACCTGAGATGGAAATGCCCATGCTTGCCGTAACCTGTTCGTACAAGGGCGCTGATCCCGAGACCGTGGATAAGCTGCTTGCAACGCCGATTGAGGACTATGGTATGAAGATGCAGGGTATGTCCAATGTTCAGACCACCTCAAGTGAGGGAAGATGTACAGTGATCTTCACATTTGAGTACGGAACGGATATGGACAGTGCCCTGAATGACTGCAAGGCAGATATGGATGATCTTCCGCTTCCCGATGGCTGTGAACGTCCGAAAGTCATAAAATTCAAGAGCACAGATGCCACGATAATGAGGCTCCGGGCTGATGCAGCAAAGGATGAGGATGTTCTTAGTTATGTAAACAATACAGTCAAACCAAGGCTGGAGAAGCAGACAACTGTTGCAGAAGCACAGGTATCGGGTGGTAAATCGGAATATATAAGGATACTTCTTGATGAAGGACTTATGGATCAGTATTCAGTTACCCCGGATATAGTACAGCAGGCTCTGTCCGCAGCTGACTACAATGTTCCGGCTGATAAGGTAAGACAGGGCAGTATGGATGTACGACTGTCTGTAGCCTCATCGATCGATTCAATAGCCGAACTGGAAGCCATACCGATGAAGACTGCTGCCGGAGTCGTGATCACGTTAAGAGACATTGCAGATGTCTCTTATGAGATCAAAAGATCCAACAGTATAAGCCGTTTCAACGGAACCGAAGATGTACAGATAACTGTCAGCAAAAAGCAGGGTGTAAGTACGGTAACAGCCTGTAGACAGGTGCTTGATGAAATAAAGAGGCTGGAGTCCGAAAACAGTGACATAAGGCTTGAGGTAACCACAAACTATGCTGATGATATAATAACATCCCTTAAGGATGTAGGCATGACACTTCTGATAGGTATACTTCTGTCCATGCTTACTCTGTATCTCTTTTTCGGAGACATTAAAGCCAGCCTTATCGTCGGAAGCTCGATGCCTATTTCACTGCTGGCAACACTTATACTTATGTCATTTGCAAAGCTTCAGCTTGATATTATGTCCATGGGAGGTCTTGTTATCGCCATCGGTATGATGGTTGACAGCTCCATAGTCGTATTGGAAAGCTGCTTCAGGGCACAGGAAAAGGGGCTTGATTTCAGGGATTCGGCCCTGGAAGGGACCAAAGAGGTAACAGCCTCAATAGTAGCATCGACTATTACGACAGTTGTGGTTTATGCTCCCATTGCAGTGGTCGAAGGTCTGATAGGACAGTTGTTCAAAGGACTTTGTATTACGATCATATTTGCGATGCTCACATCGCTTATAGTCTCACTGACCTTCATTCCCCTTTTCTTTACTTATTTCAAGCCGACGGAGAAGAAGAACGCTCCGGCGGTAAAGATAATGGAGGCCGTTTCCAAACGTTATGCCAGGGCGGTACGTGCGATCATACCAAGAAGAGTTATTGTTGTTCTTGTTGTTATCGGTCTGGTTGGAGCTTCCATACTTATGGGTCTCAGTCTTAACAGAGAGCTTGACGAAGATGTGGACAGAGGGGAGTTCAGTGTTGAAGTAAAGAGTCGGGCAGGTACGACACAGGACAATACGGATAAGATGTCGATGAAATATGAAGAGGCATTACTGGCAGATCCCGACATCAAGGATGTTTACTACAGCGTCAGAGACAATGCCGCCTCCATTACTGCCGAAATAGATAAGGCATCGGGAAAAACAACAAATGAAAAGGTTGATGAGTATAACAGGCTGTGGGCGAAAGAGCCGGGGGTGGATATGTCGATAACGGCCGGATACGGAAACAGCAGCGGAGGCGGAAACGGTACGACCATCACTCTGACCGGCGATGATTACGGAGAGCTGAAGAAGCGGGTATATGAAGCGATGCCAGAGCTTGCCAAAATAGACGGAGTATTTGATGTTAAATCCCAGCTTTCCGAAGGTGCGCCGGAAGCCATGATAGATATAGATCCGAAGAAGGCAATGGATGCCGGGCTTTCGCCGAAGAATATTGCTTCAATGATCTCGGGTATAAACGGCGGGATAGAAGCGCTTAAGATAAAAACAAAAGGAAACGAGTATGATGTACGTATAGAATACCCCGAGGGCCGGTATGATGATCTGCAGAAGCTTATGAATCTTAAGCTTACAGGGAGTGATAGCAGGGTAGTTACACTTGGCGAGATCGCGGAGATTAAATATGAGGAAGCTCAGGATGCGATACGAAAGATGGGAGGAAACTATTCTCTTGATATAACCCTTACAACTTCGGAGGAGGACAAATTCCGTGTAAAGGAAGAAGCCGATGCCATTGTAGAGAATCTTGCCAGGGGCGGAAATGTGAGTGCGGGTGTCAGCATACAGGATCAGATGATGAAGGATGAATTCAGGAGAATTGCGTTGGCAATAGCTTCGGCTGTATTCCTTGTCTTTCTTGTAATGGCGATGCAGTTCGAATCACCGAGATTCTCTCTGATGGTCATGATGAGCATACCATTCAGTCTTATAGGCTCGATAGGTCTTCTGTTCATCACCCGTTCTTCTCTTACTGCAAATGCACTGCTTGGTGTGCTGATGCTGGTCGGCATAGTAGTTAATGACGGTATCCTGTTTGTCGATACAACGAATGAGTTCAAAAAGAGCAATCGCATAGAGGAGGCTCTTGCAAGATCCGGTGAGATAAGACTGCGTCCCATCCTGATGACTACACTTACAACTGTCCTGTCTATGGTACCTCTTATACTCAGTACTGATTCAGGCGCAAGTATTATGGACGGAATGGGTCTTATAATCATCGGTGGACTGATGGCTTCGACAATGCTGATACTGTTCCTGCTTCCGACCTTCTACATGCTGTTCATGGGACGTCGCGCAAAGAAGGAAAATTATGCCATGTTCCCGCTTGAAACAGAAGCCCGGAAGAAGAAAAAGCATTCAAAGAAATCCAAAGATAAAAAGCTTGATACCGATAAAACGGAGGAGGGTAAAGAGGACAATGAGTAAGATACTTTTGCTGAATGGTAGTGCCCATCAACATGGTTGCACAGCGACTGCGCTTGATGAAATGATAAAGGTTTTTGAGAAAGAAGGAGTTGA
The DNA here is from genome assembly GCA_016281085.1 of Lachnospiraceae bacterium. Lineage (GTDB taxonomy): Bacteria > Bacillota > Clostridia > Lachnospirales > Lachnospiraceae > UBA2868. The sequence continues at coordinate 868 of JAEEHY010000209.1, read as the reverse complement.
TACCGAGCTGATCCAGGTGGGAATAAAAGATATCCGAGGGTGCATTTCCTGTAACAAATGCAGTGAAGCCGGAAAGTGCGTGTTCGACGACCTCGTGAATGAAGTGGCTCCCAAGTTTGAACAGGCAGACGGCCTGGTTGTTGGAAGTCCGGTATATTATGCTTCCCCCAACGGAAATATCTTATCATTTATGGACAGGCTGTTCTACAGCACACATTTTTCAAAGCATATGAAGGTGGGGGCTGCAGTGGTAAGCTGCAGAAGAGGGGGCAACACAGCAACTTTCGATGTGTTGAACAAATACTTCACCATCAGTGGTATGCCTGTGGCTTCTTCGACTTATTGGAATCAGGTACATGGTTTCACTGCGGATGATGTCAGGAAAGACCTGGAAGGTCTGCAGACAATGAGAAACCTGGCAAGAAATATAAGTTTCATGATAAAAGCGTTTGCAGATGCCGGAGAGAAGTATGGTTATCCCATAGTGGAGAGTGGCTGCTTTACCAGTTTTTCGGATGGAAAATGATATGAAATTATTTGGTATTTTTGGATTAGGGCAGTATATTAATAGACAGGGCAATTTTGACAATTATTCTCGATTATGTTATTCTTTTTTGTGAAAATAGTAGAAAAGTGTCATTGGACGAGAATTGACAATTCAATACATTTGATTGATTTCTTTATGATTTAATAGTAAAATTTCTGTAAATAAATATTTTATATGAACGTAACTATTCAGAACAGCACATAAATTTTAAAATATGATGTGTCATGCTTGCATGTAAACAGCATATTTTACAAATTTATGTATTGGATGAATCCAAAACAGCGAAAAATACGAAGTATTTTGAGCCTGTTCTGAATAGTT
>JAEEHY010000208.1 GCA_016281085.1 Lachnospiraceae bacterium | reverse complement strand
CCAGTTGATGGTTGTTCCGATAAACAGTCCTATACCTATCCACGCCTGACCTGTTCCCATCATGTATATGGAACCGGGCAGTCCCATCAGAAGCCATCCGCTCATATCAGACGCCTGTGCGGACAGGGCTGCAATAAATCCGTTAAGGTTACGTCCACCAAGGAAGTAATCCTCGGTATTGTTGTTCTGCTTCATGCACAAAGCGCCTATGACCACCATCATAAGCATGTAGACAAAAAAAGCTACAAGAACAATTCCGTTTGCTGCTGTGTTCATTTAAACATCCTCCCTCAATTCATTTATTGTTGTAACATATCTATTTATTAAGCAGTCCCGAAACAACGTCCTTGACTGCCTTATTGTTAAGGAATGAAGATACCATATTCCCCAGGTCCGACTTCTTCTCTTCCAGCAATGCGATCGCTTCTTTCTTAGTCGCTGCATCAGCTGCCCTGTACAGCTTCACAAGCTTTTCCTCAGCTGCCGTAAGCTTCATGCCTCCCGAAGAGGAACCCGTCTTAGCCGCACCGCCTGTCTTACCGCTCGAACCTGTTTTAGCTGAGGTTCCTGTTTTGCCCGTCGATCCCGTTTTGGAAGAGCTGCCCGTCTTACCCGCAGCTGTTTTTGCTCCGGACACAGATTCAAGCAGTGACTTCTGCGTAACTCCTGTGATCTTTGCTATCTCCTTAAGCTGTGCCTGCGTAAGCTGCAGCTCGTTTCTCTCGGCCTTACTGATATCCGAAGCAGATATTCCGCCTACCTTCTTTGCAAGCTGCTCCTGTGTAAGACCCGCGCCTGTCCTTGCTTCCTTAATAAGCTCTCCTGTTTTCTTCTTTGCCATGCAAACCCTCCCAATCTATCCTCCTGCCGGCTTCAATAAGCAACCGCCGGATCACTCCGGCATCACAAGCCGAAGCATCTGATGGATCCACAATAATCCGTGGACACTCCTACAAGCATTAAGTATATCATTTTAACATATCATGATTCAAGAGAAAGAGAGGCATCATTTTTAATTCCGGTGCTCCGCATGCCCGATTGCACTGAAACCGTTTTTTATGTATACTGTTATAATCAATGTAACACCTTAACAATACGGTCAAAAGGTATGACCATACCTTTAGATGATATACGGAGGCTCAAATGTGGATCGCAGACGGATGGAAAGATTATGAGGTAATAGATACAAGCAGAGGTGAAAAACTCGAGAGATGGGGAAATTATCTTCTGGTCCGTCCCGATCCCCAGGTCATTTGGGATACGGACCGTAAACACAGCGGCTGGCACAGGCCCAACGCCCACTATCATCGCAGCAGTAAGGGTGGCGGCGAATGGGAGTTCTTCGATCTTCCACAGCAGTGGAGCATCAAATACAAAACACTTACCTTTAATCTTAAGCCCTTTTCCTTCAAGCATACGGGACTCTTTCCGGAGCAGGCGGCGAACTGGGACTGGTTCAGTACGCTCATCAGAGAAGCCGGCCGCCAGGTAAAGGTACTTAATCTGTTCGCATATACCGGAGGGGCAACACTGGCTGCCGCAAGTGCCGGAGCTCATGTAACTCATGTGGATGCTTCCAAGGGAATGGTGACATGGGCCAAAGAGAACGCTAACAGTTCGGGACTGGCCGATGCTCCGATCCGCTGGCTTGTTGATGATTGTGTAAAATTCGTTGAACGTGAAATAAGACGTGGAAATAAGTATGATGCGATAATAATGGATCCACCGTCCTACGGACGCGGACCCAAGGGTGAAATATGGAAGATAGAGGAATCCATCTTCCCCTTCCTTATGTTATGCCGGGAACTTCTTAATGACAGTCCCCTCTTCCTTCTGGTCAATTCATATACTACAGGTCTGCAGCCTGCAGTACTGTCCTATATGATAAATACCGCAATAGCAACCATGTTCGACGGACAGGTTGAAGCCGATGAGATAGGACTGCCTGTAACCGAATCAGGTCTCATCCTTCCCTGTGGTGCAAGCGGAAGATTTACAGGCAGGTAAACCCATTTTTCTTTTTCCACTCTGCCACATACCCGGCTACAGTCCAGTAACTGCAGTCAAATCCTTCGACCTCATCCGTAAGCCTTTTATGTAAAGTCAATGTACTTGGTAACGGTCTTTCGGTTGTAACCTGTGATCCTTGCTATCTCTACTATGCTGTCTATCCCCCTTCCGGTAGTACAGATCATGGATCTTCTGCTTTTCTTCCTTAGATAACATATGATCAAACACTCCGTGGATACATTTTTGCACAACTTAACAGGCCATCTCCTTCGTATTCAAGCTTATAATTTATGCTCCATCTTAAATATTTTGTTTTATGTTCTCAAACAAATACCAGAGGTCTCCCTCGTTTGATGATTAGCCACGAATTAGCTATTTCCCAATTCTCCCTTGGTTCTTTTAATCTTACTTGCTATACTCCTCTATCAAACATTCATGGGTCTTCGTGTCTTCATCATAGTTAATGCCGACCAGTACGATCCTTCCCCCGTAATTGGTGAGAATCTTCGGATAATCCCTGTCTTTGATCTGCTTTATCGCTCCCTCGGCATCCTTGTTCCACTTAAGTTCCACGATCATAGCAGGAAGTGTTGATCTGCGCTTAGGCAGGAACACCACATCAGCTATCCCATGACCGCTTGGAAGCTCTTCCACCTTGGCGTACTGATCCACGCATGAGATGTATGCCATCTTCACTACATATCTTAAGCTTTGCTCATTGCTGTAATATGTCGGCGCGTATTCGGAATCATGGACATCAGCGATTGCTTTAGCTACTGCATCGCTCTTCCCTTCCAATGTATCTTTAAGGAGCCGGTCGGATCTTCTGACCAGCTCGATCAGGCTCTTATGTTTGGCTTTGCGCAGGATCTTATCGAACTCGGATCTGACCTCTTCATTGGGGATCCTTACAAGACCAACCACCGTATCATCATCATAAGAGTCCGGTTCCTCTTCGTATGTAAGATATCCCAAATGGGTAAGCAGTGTCAGGACATCGTCCTTACAGGTGAAAGTTTCCACATCATTTTGGAATGAGTCTGTGTCTACAACAACGCTCTCTCCGGCTATAAGCCTCGCGATCGTATCCTGCAGTTCCTCCTGATCCATATCGATATAGGTCATCAGCGTCTCTGCCGCGGATGTTTTCTTCCAGTAGGATCTGAATTTACCGGAGCCGGCTGCATGCATAACGGAATACGGATTATAAATTGAATGCTTTTCTCCAACCGTATAACCGTCATACCAGAGCTTCATCTTTGCAAAATCTTTATCCTTCTCTTCACAGATCCTCTTTACTTCTTCTTCCGTGAATCCAACGAATCCGGCATAATCACCGGGCTCAAGAACGGAATACTCCTCAAAATCGGAGATTGCCGACTGGGAACCATCCTTTTTGATAGGCAGAATGCCTGTCATATAAGCTGCCGCGAATATCTTCGAAGTTGTTCCGCTGCTCTTGAACAATGTCCTTAAAAAGTCAAGATAAGGTTGCTCCATCTCAGGTATTTCTCTTATTGGAGCATCCCATTCATCAATGATTGCTATAATCTTATTTCCGCTTACTTCCACTGCGTTTATTAAAGTAGTACTAAAGGCACTGTCAGTCTTTAATCCGGAATATGCTAAAACCAGTTCTTCAGTCACCTTTTCTTTGATAAAATCAATAAAGGAATTATTACCCGCTTCTCCTATGATATGTGTCATATCCAGGTAAATAACATCATATTTATTCAAATTATTCGCATAACTTTTATCTTTTGAAATCGTATATTTTGAAAACAGTTCATGTGAATCACAGGTCTTATCATAATATGCACACAGCATTTGGGCAGCATAGGATTTCCCGAAGCGACGAGGTCTGCTGATGCAGGTCAGCTTCTTTTTTGTTCCTATTGTGGAGTTAATGATGCTTATCAGACCGGTTTTATCCACATAATCTGACTTCAACATTTCGATGAAGCCACTGTTTCCGGGATTTAAGTATGTTCCCATCTTGCGCCCCCTTTTTACACATCAATAAATGTTCAGAACAGGCTCAATTTTATGTGCTGTTCCGAATATTTATCCACATTATAACAAAGGGATAGTTGAAAGGGAAGTCCTTACAGTACATGCACCCCGTACCGGATCAGCAGTACCAGCTTTACGATCCACTGGACAAGGACTATACCTATTCCTATATATATAAATATCAGGACTCTGCCATCCTTCTCCGTTCCTATGGAATAATGCTTGAGCAGAAACATCCTTATCATAAACACGGTATATACGATGGCGCCATATATAACAGCAGGATGAAGAAGGAAGCTGCGTACCGGATGTCCCTGAAGGAGAGCTATCACCGCTCTTGTACCTCCGCATCCCGGGCAATAAAGACCTGTAACCGTTTCAAACATACAGTCAGGCACCTTCACAAGCCACGAATCTCCGAATATCCATATAAAGATGGCTGCAGCAAACGCCACAGCCAGCATCCATTTTCCTATGTCATAGAATATCCTGTTGATATCTCCCCGCATTATCAGCCTCACATTTCACTAATAGCATAAATCGTCGTTATTACCTGAAGAAGGAGACCGATACCTCCTGTAATTATACCTGCCAGAGCCATTCCCCTTCCATCGTAATCCTTCTTGATGGTAATAGTTCCGCAAACAATTGCAGCTATCGACAGGGGTGATGACAGACATCCGGCGCAACAGCACAGGATAGACAGACAACCGCAGGTCAATGCCGCGATAGCATATCCGATACTTCCTCCTCCCACGCCGTAATTACTGTCATACGGAGGAATACTTCCCGAATAAGTACCCGATGTCTCCCCGGTATCTGATGAAAAACCTGCATCATAATAGTTGGATGCGGGATCCTCCTCATCCTGTACATCGGAACCCTTCATTTCGGTAAATGCTTCATCAACCGCATCTGAGAAATCACCTGCTGCCTCAAGAACATCACCTTCACTTACCGTTTCGTTTACATCCTGTATTTCGGGAGAAGATTCTTCAACAGACTGCACCGCATCATCCATTATTTCAGATCCGGCTTCCTTAATCTGCTGCACTGCTTCATCCTTAATATCCTGTGGTATATCTACTGCTTCCGGAAGCTTCGCTCCGCATGATGTACAGAACTTGCCTCCGTTATTCTCGCTTCCGCACAGACTGCATTTCATAACAACCACTCCTCCTCTTTATATTCATGAGTTACATATCGTAACTATTCAGAACATGTAATGTCATAAGGAATCCACCGCAAGCGGGTCTACGCTTCGCTCCGGTCGTTGCAGAACACTCATCCCCCGGATGAGTTGCAACCCCTTATGACGAATTCTCAAAATACTT
>JAEEHY010000207.1 GCA_016281085.1 Lachnospiraceae bacterium | reverse complement strand
TTACGGCAGGAGCAAGGTTTGTTAAGATCGATGCAGATACCAAGGAGGTTATCCCGGGTATCAAGTTCAATGTATATAATAAGAACAATGAAGAGCTGCCCGTTACCTTCGCTGTAAGTGATGTGTCCGGCCTGGTAGCCGTATCGCATCTTCCGATGGGTGAGTACTACTTCCTTGAGGATGCCGAATCAGCAGGAGCAGCAGGATATGTTGCCGATACAGCCAGGTATACCTTCAGCATCACGGAGGCAGACAGACCGGTTAAGGACGAGCAGGGCAATGTTACGGAGAAGAACGTTGCCGTATACCGTGAAGGCGCCGGCGATGAGATTACCTCTGTAGGTAATGTCAAGAGCAACGGAAGCATTCAGCTTATCAAGCTCGGAAGACAGTTATCGGGAAGCCAGTCAAGGCTTAAGCTTGACACCGCAGAGTTCGAGCTGTACAAGGATGGAGAGCTGTATCTTGACGCAGCGGCTGTAAGCAGTCATGTTGACGGTGAGAATCTTGTGATCAACGACCTTCCTTGGGGTACCTATTACTTCAGGGAGACCAAGGCACCTACAGGATATGCATTACCGTCCGGCGAGGCAGCAAAGACCAACACGGTAACTCTTGACGGAACTACCGTAAGTGCTTCGGTAACCACACCTCTTATCTGCCAGATGAGTGATGACACCATCAGGGTATTTATCTCAAAGAGAGAGATCGGAGGATCAGAAGAGCTGTCCGGAGCTACCATACAGATTTACGAGCTGGATGAGAACGGAAACAGGTCTGATGTGCCCAAGTTCGAGTGGGTAAGCGGAACCACATCCAAGCTCATTGAAACAACAACAGGAACGCCGTCAGGTGAAGAAGGCGAAGAAGGCGGTAACGGAGAGAATACGGGTAATGAGGGAACAAAGGGCTTCGAAGCAGGCAAGACATATGTGCTTCATGAAGACACCTCACCTATAGGTTACTGTCTGGAAACGGATATTACCTTCACCGTAAATGAAGACGGTACCGTTACCACATCGGCACGTACCGAGAAGAGTACTAACGGTATGACAATAATAATGGAGGATGCAGCTATCAACGTATCGATATCCAAGAAGGAGATGGGAAGCGATACCGAGCTTAGCGGTGCATCACTCAGGATTACCGAGAACGACGAGATAATAGAGTCCTGGGTAAGTACAGGTAAGCCTCATACGGTGGAAGCAGTGCTCAGGGTTGGCAACAGCTATACACTCGAAGAGGTAAATCCTCCGAAGGGCTACTACACAGCAGAACCGATAACCTTCGTTGTTAACGGTGACGGAACCGTACAGGTTATCAAGGATGCAAGTGCAAGCGCTGAAGCGGTTGCGGTTAAGAATGCATCGGGCAATGCTGCTACCCTTACAATGTTTGACCGACCGATTAGGGTTGAGATAGGTAAGAAGAGACTTAGCGGAAGTGCAAATGATTACGTTCCGGGAGCAGAGCTTGCACTCTATGAGCAGGCAGGGAATGATTATACACAGATATTCTCGTGGATATCTCCCGCAAACGGATCAACACTCATTGACTACGGTCTGTTACAGGTAGGTAAGAGATACAAGGTGGTTGAGACCAAGGCACCGGCCGGATATGTTAAGGCTGAGGATCTGTTCTTCACGGTTAAGGATTATGACGAATTCGAGAAGACGGATGCGAACGGAATGGTAACCCAGACAGTTGACATGCTGGATAAGGCAATTGTAGCTGTACTGTCGAAGCAGACCATAACCGGAGAAGAAGAGCTTCCGGGCGCTACTCTCCAGGTGATCGATGAGAACGGCAAGGTGGTTCTTGACTTTGTATCAGGCGATAAGAAGACACTGGTAACTCCGGTAAGTGACGAGTCACAGCTGTCCCAGGATGAGAAGAATGCGTACAAAGATTACAACATAATCTACGGTATCAGGCTTGAGACAGGTAAGACCTACACCTTAAGAGAGATCACCGCGCCTTACGGATACGCCATGGCAGAGGATGTTATCTTCAAGGTGGATGAGCAGGGCAATACATCACCGTATCCGATAGTAATGCTTGATAAGCCTCTTGAGATCCTGCTTTCCAAGAAGGATATTTCAACGGATGCATACCTTGCGGGCGCATCACTTGAGCTTTACAATGAGGCGAACGAGAAGGTTGCCGAGTGGGAGAGCGGTGACAAGCCGGTTCTTATCTCCACAAGAAAGATAAGCGAAGAGGAAGCAGCAAAGTACGCCAAGGTTATAGCAGTCAAGCTGCCTAAGGGAACATACAGGCTCCATGAGGCCAAGGCACCTGAAGGGTATGCGATCGCAGAGGATATAACGATAAAGATCGACGACTCCTGTGTAATGAGTGACAGCGGAGAACTCCGTGAGGAGACCATGTACGATTACAAGGAAGGAAAGACCGTAATAATAGGCAGGAAGGACTGGATCGCACCTAAGGATAATGCAGGAAACATCGCAGCTGATTACAACTATCCGGAAATCACGATAGAGCTGTACATGGATTCGGTTGAAAAGGGTGTACTTGACAGGCTGCCTGTAAGAAGAGTAACACTTAAGAACGGTGCGACCAACTTCGCATTCGGAGACCTTGAGCTGTATAAGACAATAGGAGGAACCAATTACGAATACACCTACAAGCTGGTTGAGGTAATGAGTGATGAAGCTTCAGGGCAGTACATGAGCACCGAGCTTCCGATGACTAAGACCGCAAACGGCAGCCAGGCAGTGATAAGGGGAGGCTTCCTCAATACACTGTCACAGGAGACAACGAAGCTTACGGGTAAGAAGACCTTCATCCTCTTCAGGGATAAGAACGGTAAGATACTCAACGAAGTAAGCTATGATGATGTAACACTGTATCTGCTGCAGAACGGCAGGAGAGTGGATATCGACGGAGATGGAAGCGTAGAGAGCGTGACCATTAAGGATGCCGCAAAGGCAACAGGCGGAGTGGTAACGTTCGAGTTCAAGGATCTGCCGAAGTATGATCTTGCTACGGGAAATGCTTACGCATATACAATAGAGGAAGCAGACACCGGAACATACGAGAGCAGCATGGTATACCGCGGAACAGACTGCAGCATAGTCAACATACCGAAGGATCAGCCGTTTGCGATAGCAGGAACCAAGGCATGGCTGGATCCGGAAGGAGCAGCAAGACCTGACGTGACGATCGGCCTTTACAGGGACGGCAAGCTGTTCAAGGAAACAAAGCTTGATGCGAACTATAACTTCAGCTTCGA
>JAEEHY010000206.1 GCA_016281085.1 Lachnospiraceae bacterium | reverse complement strand
GGTGTTCCGTTTTTGAGTGAATTCACTGCATATGCCTTGGTGAGCTGGTCGATGGCCACCAGAACTGCCACAGCAATTAAATCTGTTAATAAACGTAGTTTCTTATTCATATCATCCTCTTATATAAATTTCGCAACTATTCATTCGGTTCGTACACTATCTGCCTGACGGCATCTCTTATCTCATCCTCAGTTACATCATCGGATATTATGCCCTTACCGATCTTTTTAAGGAGGATAAAACGTATATGTCCTTCGCTGTTCTTCTTATCCGATCTTAAATATTCAATTATCTTTTCAATGTCTATATCCTGTATGGATATCGGCAGGCCAAACGGAACAAACATATCACGTATCTCATAATACTCTTCCATACTCAGAAAATCCTTTTTCCATGATATGTACGCTGCGGCTACGGACCCCAGTGCAACACATTCCCCGTGGCTGTATTTAAACCCGGTATACTTCTCCAGGGCATGGCCTACTGTATGTCCGAAATTAAGTATTGCACGTTCATTTTTCTCATACGGATCCTTTTCAACATACAGTCTCTTAATATTGACACTCTTAAGTATCATTTCATTAACATACTCTGTTTCACGGTCATTTATCTCTGAAAAGTTATTTATAAGCCATTCATAAAAGATACCGTCCCGTATAAGTCCGGCCTTTAAGATCTCGGCCATTCCGGTTGAATATTCTCGGTCATTAAGGGTTTTTAATGTGGATGTATTGATATAAACAAGTTCGGGCATTTTAAAAGCTCCGACCATATTCTTATAGGATTCGAAATTCACTCCTGTCTTACCGCCGCTGCTTGAATCAACCATGGACAGAAGTGTTGTGGGCACCTGAATAAAACCTATGCCCCTCATATAAGTGGCAGCAACATAACCCGCCACATCACCGCATATGCCTCCGCCCAATGCGATAACGGCATCCTTTCTGCTGTATCTGTGCTCTGTAAGAAAGGTATAGCACTTCGAAACAGTCTCAAGTGATTTGTTTTTTTCTCCAAGTTCAAGAGAAAGGATATCAACACTTACATATGTTTTCTTAAGCTCATCTTTCAGATCGTCTCCGTATAACTTCGATACATTTGAGTCTGCTATTATACAGAGCTTACGTTCACGATCATACAACGCTTCAAGCCTTTGCCCCAGTCCATTAAAATCATCTCTTATAACAACATCATAAGGCGGAACATTTCGTACACTTACAGTAATAACATTCTCCATCTTAAACCTCTCACAAAAAAACAACCTTTCCGCGAAAGCAGAAAGGTTGCTTCATAAGTCAATTAATATTTGGTATTTAACGCAGGTACATCAAACGCACCTGAAAGGATCTCCTGGAAATCACCTGAAATATCGACATTTCTCGGGGTGATTATAAAAATGTAATGTGAAATCTTCTGAAGATTACCTCCGACTGCATAAGTCGAACCGGAAGTAAAATCAATGATCCTCTGGGCAACATCCATATCAAGACCTTCCACATTAAGAACTACTGTCCTGTTTGAAAGCAATGTGTCTGTGATCTCTCTTGAATCGTTTACATTGGTAGGCTTGATAACACAAACCTCATTAACATTTCCGCTTGGCCTGATACTCTTCGCTGACGACCTTCCCCCTATTGAGGTTACCTTGTTGGATGCCCTTCCATATGACTTGTCATAATCATCCTCAAGAGTCGTAGATTTGATAGATCTTCGCTGCGCCGCAGTATCCTCGATCTCATCCTCTTCGTCGAAGTACTCGTCTTCAAAATCCTCATCATTGTACTTCATCGACTTAAGTAAATTGTCAAAAAAAGCCATTTTCCCACTCTCCTTATTTTATATTATAATTCCTCTCACCAAATATGGATGTTCCCACTCGTATGTACGTTGCCCCTTCTTCAATGGCGACCTCATAATCGCCTGACATACCCATGGAAATAAAATCCATAGATACATTATCTATGTTTTTTTGCATTATGTCAACAGTTAATTGCCTTATTTTGACAAAAAATTGCCTATTTTCCTCGCTGACCGCAACATATGGTGCCACAGTCATAAGACCTTTTATGTAAATCGAAGGTAATTTGGCTATTTCCTGCACGGCATCAACCACCTCATCGGGGCTAAAGCCGTACTTGCTTTCCTCACCTGCTGCGTTTACCTCAATAAGCACATTTGCACATATACCACGCTTCCCTGCTTCCTTGCTGATTTCCTTTGCGAGCTTAAGGGAATCCACACTGTGTATCAGATAAGCCTTATCAATAATATATTTAACCTTATTTGTCTGCAGGTGTCCTATAAGGTGCCATCTGATATCATGAGGCAGCCTGTCATATTTATCAACAAGCTCCTGTACCTTGTTCTCACCGAAATCCCTTACTCCAAGATCGTAAACCTCTTTTATCATCTCTACAGGCTTGGTCTTGCTCACGGCGATCAGAGTAACCTCATCAATGTTTCGACCGCACCTTACCGCAGCTGCTTCCATGTTCCTGCGAACTTCTTCAAGATTATTCTTTAACATATCAATACCTCTTATTCATAAATAAAATCATCGGCGTCAACTGTGTCACCCTTTAGAACTATATGGTCATAAACATTAAGTCCGTACTGCGTATTGGACTTTACTATCGAATACTCCTCATTATGATAAAGTACTGTGATCTGCTTAAAATCGGCATATCCCTTGTTGATGTTATACACACCTGTCAGCATACCCTGTTTGCTTATGGGATATTTTTCATCACTGCCCGGCTTTATAATATAATCGCCTATCATAAAAGCCTTATCATCCACGTACAGCTGTCCGTCATACGAAGCATATATGGTGGCCTTGACGAACTCCTTGGTTACCGTTCCGTCTTCAAGATATGCCTCTCTGAAAAAGCCTTCGTCATTACCCGACTCATCATATGCCAGATATTCCTCGGGTATCAAATAAAAGGCTTTCTCAACAATTGCGGAATTAGGTATCTTAAGTCCTTCATCGGCATCCGAAATAAGTTCAAGCTCTATAAATCTGTCCGTGGCAAAGGTAACCATGGAATTGTTGAAATCAAGCCTGGCAAAAATGGTACCATCCTGTCTCAGTATCGAAAGCGCTGCCCACGCTGTATAATTATTCTTAAGGAATCTTACATTTACATAGTTTTCGTCCTCAATCTCACGGCATTTCTCTTCATCTATCTCAATAAGTATTGACCATTCCTCCGACGTTATTATCTTAAAAGCCGGATCTCCGTCAGCGATCAGGTCATTGCTTACAAACTGTTTCTTTTCATATTCCTCATTGTAAAGCAGCGCCTTTGTTATATCCTCGGCGGTAAGTGTTTCATAACCGTCGACCGAATAAACAAGAATACCCGAAGCCGGCGAATACCCGAAATTGACATTATCGGAATAATCCCCTGATTTATAAGCATCTATACCGGAAAGAACCTTGTAATTGGCTATCTTAAGCACAGTGCCCTGGATATCGAACTTGAAATGATAGGTTTCCTCGTAATTGACAGGATCAAATCCCGAAGCAAAATCAGTGATCGATGTCTTAAGCTCGGACATATCCTCCTTACTCAGCAGAGTCGTTCCGCTTGTATCATTATTGATAAGGTCATTGATCTTACCTGTTGCATCAACTGTATAAACCATTGAGTTTTTTGCAACCTTTTCCCCTTCTCTTGCATAGTAATTGATATAGCCCGCAAAATTGGAGCTGACAACCGTTTCATCACGTAGAGCAACTCCGCGATATGTATTGTTAACGGCAAGCGAACCCATGGTAACCTCATACGGCGCTATGTGCTCACTTCTGAAATAGGATACGATAACAACAACAATATACACAAAAAGAAACCCGAATATGATCAACCCGGGATTAATATTTATAGGAGGTCTGTATTTTCTTACCTTTTTACTTTCAGTCCTTCTTCTTTGTGCCACTTATACTGCCCCTTACAAGCATTTAGGAGGGAGAATCGGACATTCCCCCTCCTTTTGCACGATAATCTGTACTCCTGAAAATAATTAACCGCTGTCCGCCCTCTATACATGCAGCATCAGCTTTAATAAGTTCGTAAGTCGATTACCTTATTGATATAAAGTTAGATTAAATCAGAGAGATACAATAACCTTTGACTGCATATATTCCGACAGTTCGGAAGCATCAAGGCTGACACTTATTATAAAATCAACCTTGAACTGGTCACTGATCTTATCAAGCTTCTTTACGATATCCTCAACCTTTGTGCGATCCTTGATGTAAGCCACATCCATAAAGCTGTCAAAATATACCTGCTCCAGGTCGTGATCCTGGGATACAATTCCGCAAACGAACCCAACGAATTCATCTTCGGAAGAAATCGGATACTCAGATGCATTAATCAGGCGAATCTTATTATTGAGTTCATACATATGCTTGGAATTCTTGTCAAGATAAACAATATTACCGTTACTGGTCTTGGCAGATGCATTAACCTTCTCAAGCAGATGCTTGGTCTTTCCCTTCCCCTTTTCGCCAACGATCAATTGTATCATTGTTATCTCCTCCTTTGTATTTAATAACTACATACAGTAATTATAGATTATTTCATACTAAAAAACAACAGTAATATCTATGGAATCTGTTCAAGCAGAGTCGTCATTTCGGTATACAGGATATCCTTGTCCGCAGCCTTTAAGATAACCGAGATATACGGATTTCCCTTATCATCATTTGATAAAAGTATAAGACATGATCCGGCCTTATTGGTCGTTCCTGTTTTACCCCCGAGAACGGTCACTCCCGAAGGCATGTTCTTATCTCCGGTCAGATACAGATTGGAGTTCGTTATATCCATTTCCTTGGAATTCCCGTCACGGTCGCTGTAGGATGTCTGATACTCGCTCTTACCTATGATCTCTCTGAACTTATCGTACTTCATTGCCTCATTGAAGATAAGATAAAGGTCATATGCCGTTGTGTAATGATCTTCGGCTGAAAGGCCGTGCGGATTGACAAAATGGGTATTGGTAGCTCCGAGCTTTTGCGCTTCTTCATTCATAAGCTTACAAAACTCGTCAACATTGCCCGAAATGTATTCGGCGATCACTACGGCAGCGTCATTTCCGGAATACATAAGCAGACCGTGAAGTGCCTGTTCAAGGCTCATACGGTCCCCCTCCTTTATACCGACAAGCTGTGCTCCGGATTCGGTGATATTGACAGCCGACGAAGCCGTGATCATATCATCAGGATGGCCGTATTTAAGGGCGACAAGCGCGGTCATTACCTTTGTAAGCGATGCCGGCGCAAGCCTTTCATGCACTTCTTTTGAATAAAGGGTTCCGCATGCGTTCACATCAAAAAGACCTGCCGCAACGGCACCGTTCAAAGCGGGGCCGTCTGCAGTGTTCTCATCCGAAGCCACACACAGACCGGCGGCAAAGGGAGTGGCCGTATCGGAAACACTGACATTATCAAAGGAAAATGCAGATTGCCGTGTTCTGTAATCATACGGTTGTGCAAAATATGTTTCAGAGCATCCCGTAAGCAGGAATAAGGTCAGTATGCATAATGTAATGATAAGACTATTTGTACATTTCACGCCATTCCATATCCCCTCTGTCTAAGGATTTGATCAGTAACTCCGCGGTTGCAAGATTGGTTGCAAGAGGAATATTATGAATATCACACAATCTTATGATGTATCCGACATCAGGCTCATGTGACTTGGGCGACAAGGGATCCCGCAGGAATATCATAAGATCGATCTCGTTGTGCTCGATCTGTGCACCTATCTGCTGTTCTCCGCCAAGATGCCCCGCCAGATATTTATGTATTGAAAGATTGGTCACTTCTTCAATAAGACGTCCGGTTGTACCTGTTGCATATAAAACATTCTTGCTGAGTATTCCTCTGTATGCAATGCAGAAATTCTGCATAAGCTTCTTCTTAGAGTCATGAGCGATCAAACCGATATTCATGCTTTACCCTCCATTATTATTCTATGCTTTGTACATCAATTGTACAGTATGGAATTGTTGGCCTGCATACGGACATTCAGTACCAAACCTATCCCTATAAACATTGTTATCAGCGAAGTCTGGCCATAACTCACAAACGGGAGTGTCAGCCCTGTATTTGGAAGTATCATTGTGGTTACGCCAATATTTATAAATGTCTGAAAACCGATAAATCCTGCCATTCCGCCTGCTATCAGCCTGCCCGCAAGATCCTGCGCCTTTACCGCTATCCAGATACACTGAAGCACGATAAGAAACAACAGGATAATAATGGCACAACAGCCGACGAATCCCAGCTCCTCTCCTGCTATGGCAAAAATAAAATCGGTCTGTGCTTCCGAAATAAAATTACCGTTTTTAACAGATCCTATAACGTTGTTGTTAAGTCCCTTACCATGCAGCTGACCCGAACCTATCGCGGTTATTGAGTTAAGCTGCTGATATGCCTCCGTCGATGCATATTTCTCGGGCTGGATCCATGCAAGTATACGCTTCTGCTGATAATCATTTACAATAGTCTGTCCGGGCGTAAGGATCATGTTTAACAGTACAATGACCGCAGGCACCGCAATAGCTGCGGTCACGGCTATTACTTTGTAGCTCAGACCGCCCAGAAACATTACTACTCCGAATATTACCAGTATCATTATACTCGTAGACAGATCCGGCTGTTTAAAGATAAGTACGAACGGAGGAATTATAAGTATCACACAAAGTGAAAGAATCCTGAAAGTATTCAGAGTATTCTTATGTTTCATAATAAACTGTGCATAGAATAAAATCAATAATATTTTTACAAGCTCGGAGGGCTGAAACCTTATTCCGAACAAAACGAACCATCTTGCAGCTCCTCCGCCCTTGTCACCGAAAAAATAAACGGCCACAAGAAGAGCAATTGCAAGAGCATATTCCAGCCAGTAAAACTTAAGTATAAAATGGTAATCGATAAGTGAAACGATCACCATTAAAACAAAACCGATAATAAGTCCCTGAAGCTGATGACTTACAAGATCGGCCTTCGCACTTCCGATAAGAAGCATACCAACTATTGATATGGCGATTGACAGCAATACCAGGAAAAAATTGTATTTCTTTATACTGTAATTTGAAAATGCTCTGATTAAATCCATATACAACCTCTTAAAAAGGAAGATTGTTCAATGTATCGGTCTTAATAACCTTTGCCATGATCTTCCCGTTATCTATATACAGTATCTTGGGAACCGCTTTGTTCTTAAGAAACAGACCGGCCTTTTCCGTCATCATCTCTGAACATCCGGCTATCTTAACCTCGGTCGGTTTGATGTCAAGAGCAGCCACAAAGCTCTTTTCATCCCCAAAGCACCCCGCATGTACGTTTCCGTACAGTGTTCCGAGAATTACGATGTTACCGGAAGCCGAGACATTCGCTCCGTTGTTCACATCCCCGAGTATGATAAGACTGGAATCCGTCTCAAGGCTTTCACCTGCCTTTATGCTTCCCTTATAGAACTGCCCGGGATGTGAATTACTGTTCTGCGAAAAGCTGTTGGCAGCCTTTACATACAGCATGTCGCTCATCTCATCCCTGCCGATTATACACGATACAGTTATGTCCGTGTTTTCGGTAATGCAGTTTACAAGAAATTCCTCTTCTTCATCATTCAGATTTCTCCCCTCAAAGGAGATTACGAGCTTGGCTTTGCCGAAGAATTTGGCCGAAGCATTAAACTTCTCTATAAGTTCACTGTAAATGGACTTGAAATCAGCATCCGGATCAAGCTGAACTCTTATCCCATGCTGAAAGCTCTTTATCATAACCGTATTTTTCATATTGATTTACTCTCCCGATCCTCAGTTCACTGTTCTGAATAGTTACCTTTATCTGAAATATATGATCAGTCTTCGATGACTTCCTGACTCTCATCAACATTTGCTATACCGTTTATCAGCTCACTCTTATCCTCAAGTTCGAAATAGTATTTCATGACATCACTTGCAAGAGCTGCCGCATTTGCCGAAGTGTATCCGTATGCAATACGTACGGACACGGCTATCTCCGGATTCTCATACGGTGCAAAGCCCACAAAAAGTGCATGGTTTGTTCTCGAAGTGGAAGTCTGGGCCGTTCCTGTCTTGCCGGCGACGTTAATGGGGAAATGCTTGAAGGCTGCTGTTTTGTTAACAACAAGACGCATGCCGTACTGCACCGCATCCCAGTATTCACCCGGCACTTCCAACGTATTTCTGACAGTAGGGGTATAATCCTTGACCGTATTACCTTCACTGTCTTTTATGGCATCTACAAGCGTAAGCTCGTAGCATGTTCCTCTGTTTGCGATCGCATCAACATATCTGGCAAGACCTATCGTAGTATAGTTGTGACTACCCTGTCCAATTGCCGAGTCGATCGGCAGTGTATCCGAGAATTGAGGTTCGTTCTCTTCCATTTCAACGCCCGTTTTCTCTGTCAGACCGAATTGATCCGCATATATGCGCAGTTTTTCAAGACCTGCGGTTTCCGAATATGTAGAGCGGTAAAGGTTTGTTGCAAGCCTGTAACCGACTTCATAGAAAAAGCTGTTGCATGAATTCTCGATCGCGTGGGTCACGTCCAGATGTCCGTGTGCTCCGGGATATACCCAGCAGGTTTTTTCAAGATTAAGAGATTCTATCTCATACGATCCGCGGCAGGTTAAGGACTCTCCCAGATTGATCATACCGCTTTCAAGTCCTGTTATCGCGGTAACCATCTTAAATGTGGAACCGGGAGCAGTCATCTGCTGAGTCGCATGATTGTACATCGGGCTTGCAAGGTCATTCATCAGTTCGGCATAATAATCTGCATC
>JAEEHY010000205.1 GCA_016281085.1 Lachnospiraceae bacterium | reverse complement strand
TGGATTATTTTGACCACTTTAACGGACACATTTGTATCGGCATAATCCTCAGCCATAACAGTCTCTTCTCTGTTCTCATACATTGAAACGGCAAGTTCTGTTGCCTGTTCAACCGTACAGCCGGTAATTCCGCCTACAACCACGGTACCCTTGTCAAGCACCTCCGGTCTCTCCGTAGATGTCCTTATAAGAACTCCCGGGAAGTCAAGCATTGCCGATTCCTCCGACAGTGTTCCGCTGTCAGACAGAACACAGTAGGCATTCATCTGCAGCATATTGTAATCAAGGAAACCAAACGGCTTCATGTTGGTAACAAGAGGATGGAACTTAAAGTCCCTCATTTCGATAAACTTTCTGGATCGGGGATGCGTCGAATAGATCACGGGCATCTGATATTTCCCGGCAATATTGTTTATTGAATTCATAAGATCCATGAAATTGTCTTCAAGATCGATATTCTCTTCTCTGTGTGCGGAAACCAGAATATACTTCCTCTTCTCAAGACCAAGACGCTTAAGGACATCGCTCTTAAGGATATCATCCATATGATCCCTTAACACCTCACGCATCGGCGATCCCGTAACAAACATAGTCTTACCGTCAATGCCCTCGGACAGAAGATACCGTCTCGAATGCTCCGTATAAGGAAGATTAATGTCCGATATATGGTCCACAATCTTTCTGTTTATCATTTCCGAAACGTTCCAGTCCCAACAGCGGTTCCCGGCCTCCATATGAAAGATCGGTATCTTAAGACGCTTGGCACTTATAGCAGACAATGCGGAATTGGTATCCCCCAGTATCAGCAGTGCGTCAGGTTTAACCTCCTGCATCAGGGTGTATGACTTTGCTATGATATTTCCCATCGTCTCACCCAGATTGGCGCCAACCGATTCAAGATAATAGTCCGGTTCCCTCAGCTTAAGATCCTCAAAAAAGATCTGATTGAGCGTGTAATCGTAGTTCTGTCCCGTATGGACCAGAACATGATCAAAGTATTTGTCGGCACACTTTATCACAGCCGACAAACGTATGATTTCAGGACGTGTGCCCACTATTGTCATCAATTTAAGCTTGTTCATTTCTCATATACCTTCATAAAAAATGTGTCCGGTCTGTCGGGATCAAATGCCTCGTTGGCCCACATAACGGTAACCATATCCTCATCACCTTCATTGGTGATACAATGTGTGTAACCGGTGGGAATATCCACTACCGTAAGCTCATCACCGGTCACATGATAATCGATTATCTCATCCTCACCGTATCTGCGAAAGCTTATGCATCCCCTGCCTTTTACAACAAGGAATTTCTCATTCTTGGAATGATGCCAGTGATTACCCTTGGTGATCCCCGGCTTACTGATATTCACAGATACCTGTCCTCTGTCGGGCGTACGTATAAATTCAGTAAACGAACCTCTCTCATCAACATTCATCTTAAGCGGGTAGGCAAAATCATCCGTCGCAAGATAGCTCAGATACGTACTGTACAGCTTACGCTCAAGTTCATCCGAAAGATTGGGAAGCTCAAGCTTAAGACGGCTTTCCTTAAACGACCTGATAACATCGACAATATGTCCGAGTGTTGTCGTATGGACAGTTGGCACCGCACCGTATCCGTCCACAATATTTGCCTTCCCATGCAGTGCATTAATGAACTCATTGACCACGTCATCTATATAAACAAGATTCATGGTAACCGAAGGATCGTTTACCGTTATCGGAAGACCCTTTGCAATATTGTTGCAGAAGGTTGCAACGGCACTGTTGTAATTGGGGCGGCACCACTTACCGAACACATTCGGAAGCCGGTATACATACACAGATACCCCGTTATCTTCCGCATAGGAAAACATCAGCTCCTCACCGGCCCTCTTACTCTTCCCGTAAGGATTGTCAAGCTTAGCCTGGATAGATGAAGTAATAAGCACGGGTGCCTTGTTCCCATGTTCCTTCAGCTTAGAAAGGAGCACATCGGTGAAACCGAAATTACCGCTCATGAATTCCGACTCGTCCTTTGGCCGGTTGACTCCGGCAAGATGAAATACAAAGCCACACTCCCCGGCGTATTCATCAAGCTTTTCCTGCGGCGTGTCAATATCATATTCAAATATATCGTTGTATTCTCTGTTCCTTAATTCGGCGATAAGATTTCTTCCGATGAAACCCTTTGCGCCGGTCACAAGTATTTTCACTTTTTACGATTTTCCTTCCAGTCGGATATTTCATCCCGTATATATTCAAGCGACAGTAATTTCTCTTTTACCTGTTCCACATTCAATATCTCGGTATTGTTCGAATTGAACTCGGTCAGCCTTGTTCGTTCCTGGTTTCCCTCAACAAAATACTTGTCGTAATTCAAATCTCTCTGATCGGCGGGAACACGGAAGAAGCCGCCCATATCGATCGCCCTTGCACACTCCTCATTGGTAAGCAGTGTCTCGTACATCTTCTCACCATGCCTGATACCGATAACCTTCACCTCATTGTCTGCATCAAACAGTTCCTTTACCGCCCGAGCCAGTACCTCTATTGTACATGCCGGAGCCTTCTGTACCATGATGTCACCAGACTCGGCATTTTTAAATGCAAAAATAACAAGTTCAACAGCTTCTTCAAGGCTCATGATAAATCTGGTCATACTCGGCTCTGTAACAGTCAGCGGCTTACCTTCTTTTATCTGCTCAATAAAAAGCGGGATAACCGAACCTCTCGAACACATAACGTTTCCGTATCTCGTTCCGCAGATCAGAGTTCTGTCGGGATCCACGGTTCTTGACTTGGCCACAAACACCTTCTCCATCATTGCCTTGGAGGTTCCCATTGCATTCACCGGATATGCGGCCTTGTCCGTGGACAGGCAGATGACCTTCTTAACACCCGCTTCTATTGCCGCCGTAAGGACGTTGTCCGTTCCGATAACATTGGTCCTGACAGCCTCCATCGGGAAGAACTCACAGGACGGAACCTGCTTGAGTGCGGCAGCATGGAAGATATAATCAACCCCGTGCATCGCATCCTTAACGCTCTGCAGATCGCGCACATTTCCTATATAATATTTAATCTTGGGATTGTTGTACTGATGACGCATGTCATCCTGTTTCTTCTCATCCCTGCTGAATATCCTGATTTCTTTAATATCCGTCTC
>JAEEHY010000204.1 GCA_016281085.1 Lachnospiraceae bacterium | reverse complement strand
GCTTGCAGGAACGAATGATGCCGGTATGAGTGGCAATTTCAACAGAACAAGTGTAGGAACTACTGAGACTGATAAAGGAATGACAGGCAATACGACATACTATCAGGATTGGGGCGGCAGTGTCGGCATCGATCCTAATACGGGACAGCCTTTTGAGTATGGTTCAGGAGACGGAGGATATGACGGTGAATAAGACGAAGATACTTAGGAGACTGCTTTTATCCCTATGCCTGATACTTGTCAGTGCCATTTTTTTTAGCGGATGCGGAAAGAAGAAAGCAGATAAAGAAACAACTGAATTAACGGAAGAAACACCCGAACAAAAAAGGGCTCATTTCGAAGAACTCTACAAAGAGAATGCGGTTCTTTGGAATGATTACAATGATATATTACAGGAAATAGCATATTACGAGTCGGTCTATCACGAAGAGCTGGCTGATCAGTTTGAATTCAAAACTGCGGAAGAGAAGCTTAATCAGACAAGAGAAGACAATCCCATACATTTAAGACCTGTGAAGGAGTTCCATACAGAGGTCGGGGATATAGATATACCTAAGGTGACCGATGCGGAACTTGATAAGTGGATAGCAGACCTGACTGAGCAGAATGCAACCATCACTGAGCAGACAGAACTTCTGATTCCCACACGAGACAGCCTTAAGGAAAGATACGGAGTGGAGATGAATCTGGATGGTCTGACGATAGCGGATGAATCAGATTTTGCTGACGCGGAAGAGGAAGTTGTTACCGAAGATACCGGTAATGAAAAGAATAAAACTGATGCTTCTGCAAAGGATACAGACAAGAAGTCATCTGACAGCGTATCTGTTAGCACCGATAAGACTGTGGAGCAGATACTTAAATCAGGGGGATGGAGCATAACATCCGGAAGCGGTGATTTTGTCACAGCCTCTAAGGTATTCGGTGACGATCGATTCACTTATTCAAGCCAGGATTTTGGAGACTCGGTGGGACTGAATGTTGAGATATACAGTATCTCATACGGTGAATTGTCAGGACTCAACGCGGTTACCGACACAACTACGGCGAGAAAGATTGCCGGAATAGTTGTCAAGGGAGATTTTATGTCAACCATGAATTATCCCATTGACTGGAGAGTCTATAACGGAGGCTGATTTCCATAATTAATAATGTATCAGTTCGGGAATATACAATGCGTATATTCCCGATTTTTATGCCAAAAACAGGATAGTCTGCGCTGTTGATAATTGTATTTTTCTGAGTTACAATGTTTAGACTGCAGACTATTGAGTGTCGGGCTTATCCCGGCAGAGGGAGTAGACAATGTCAAAACTTGACGAAGCAAGAGAGATATTTTCAAAGGACCTGTACGCAACAAAAATGTCAGGTATAACCATAGAAGAAGTTGGCGAGAATTATGCCAAGTGCGCAATGAAGATCACGGATAACCATAGGAACGCCTATGGCGGTGTAATGGGAGGAGCAATATACACACTGGCGGATCTGGCTTTTGCGGTTGCATCCAATTTTGATAAACCGTCGCCGACGGTAAGCCTTGTAGGTCAGGCTACTTTCCTGTCCATGACCAAAGGCAGTATCCTCTATGCGGAAACAGAACTTATTAAGGACGGGAGAACCAATTGTTTTATTAATGTA
This sequence comes from Lachnospiraceae bacterium, assembly GCA_016281085.1. Classification (GTDB taxonomy): domain Bacteria; phylum Bacillota; class Clostridia; order Lachnospirales; family Lachnospiraceae; genus UBA2868. The sequence goes on along the minus strand of JAEEHY010000204.1, from coordinate 5,051 downwards.
AAGATTTATGATGATACGGGACGCGATATCGCTCTTGTATCATTCACAGGAGCAAAATTAACAGGGTAATTTATTATGAAAAAATATATAGCAACAAAAGATTTTTACAAGAAGGTTATGCTTATAGCCTTCCCCATAATGATCCAGAACGGCATAAGTAACTTTGTAAGCCTTTTGGACAATATAATGATAGGAAGAGTAGGAACTGAGCAGATGAGCGGCGTATCCATCGTCAATCAGCTGATATTCGTGTTTATGCTCTGCATGTTCGGTGTTGTATCGGGAGCGGGAATTCTCGGTGCACAGTATTACGGGCAGAAGAATAACAAAGGTGTAAGGGATGTCTTAAGAATTAAGTTGGTTATGGTTTTAGGAGCCTTGATCATAGCAACTGTTGTATTCCTTACAATGGGTGAGACTCTTATATCCCTCTATCTTCACGAGGGATCTGAGACGGGTAATCTGGCGGATACGCTCCGTTACGGACAGGAGTATCTGAGAGTGATGCTCATCGGTATGTTCCCCATGGCAGTGGAGATGAGTTACTCATCAACACTCAGAGAGTGTGGTGAGACATCCGTTCCAATGAAGGCATCCATCGTAGCCGTACTGGTTAATCTGGTGCTTAATTACATATTGATATTCGGTAAGCTGGGCATGCCTGCACTGGGCGTAGTAGGTGCTGCCATTGCAACAGTTGTATCACGTTATATTCAGATGATATACGTAGTGGCATGGGCACATAAGAATATAGCTAAAGTGCCTTATATCGAAGGCGTATACAGACAGTTCTCCATCTCATGGAATCTGTTTGCCAAGGTATTCATCCTTACTTTGCCTCTGATGCTCAATGAGACACTCTGGTCTGCCGGAGTGGCAGCAGTCAATACATGCTATTCATACAGAGGACTGTCGGTGGTGGCTGCCATCAACATCCAGTCAACCATCTATAACATATTTAACATTATGTACATAGCTATGGGAGATGCTCTGGCCATAGTGGTAGGTCAGGAACTTGGAGCAGGTAATATAGAAAAAGCAAAAGATACAGCGACTAAGATTATTGTCATGGCCGTAGCTTTTGCTTCCTTGGGCGGACTCTTTATGTTCGGAATATCTTACATATTCCCGCTTGTTTATAATACAACGGATGAAGTAAGGCATATAGCCGGTCTTGTAATCCGTATAACGGCATGTTGTATGCCTGTACACGGATTCCTGCATGCAACGTATTTTGCCATACGAAGCGGAGGCAAGACGGTTATCACTTTCCTTTTTGACAGCGTATACCTTTGGGTAATAGCCTTCCCATTTGCCTACTTCTTAGCTCATTACACGGGCTTAAGCATAGGCCCCATGTTCTTATCATGCCAGTTGATCGATCTACTTAAGGTCGCAGTCGGATATTTTATATTCAGATCCGGCATATGGGCAAGAAATATTACGGAACAGGCATAAGCCTATAACATAGTTATTTCAGATGACGGACAGGCAGTGATGATATCATTCATCATCTGCTGTGTCTCGTTGTCGCTTCTGTCATAAAGAGCAATTATGTTTTTCCTGTCAGTATATTGGATATTGATATCATGTCCTGCGATAAGATTTCCGAAGATTTCACGCATCTCATCCCACTTTTCTTTATCAAAGATTTCTTTATTCATTCCTACAAAGAATACACTGTAGGATTTTCCTTTTTTCTCCATCAGCTTAATGACATAGCAGAGCATACGTATTCTTGAAGGATGAACAATATTACCTTTATCCAGTACATCTTTCTGAAGCCGGTTCTCAAGTCTGTGAGATATAAACTGTTGTCCGTCACGATTCGGATCGGATTCATCAAATGAGCAGGCACGTATCTCTCCGCGATCCAAAAGATTAACAAAGATCTTGGAAAGTGCAGGGTCGAACTGTGTTCCCGCACAGCGTAATATCTCTTCTCTTACTTCTTCATCCGACAGACGCTTACGGTAGACACGGTTGCTGGTCATAGCGTCATAACTGTCCGCTAAGGCCAATATTCTTGCCACCAGAGGTATATCCGTATCTGCAAGGCCGTCGGGGTAACCTTTACCGTCGAATCTCTCATGATGATAGCGGATTCCTTCCAGAAGACCCGGCATGCTGCTTCCTACGGCACTCATCATCTCATATCCGATCTCAGTATGCTTCTTCATAAGAGAGAATTCTTCATCGGTGAGCTTACCGGACTTGTTAAGCACACTGTCGGCCACACCTACTTTTCCGATATCATGTACAAGGCCGATATACTGAATCTGCAATATATCATCTTCGGAAAGGTCATAATCCGCAGCCATCTCTCTGGCAAGTCTTGACGCATAGAGACCCACTCTCTCCGAATGACCGCCGGTGTATTCATCACGGGCTTCAATCGCTCCCGCGATGGTTTCGATGGTATTGATGGTTACTTCTTCACGAATCCTTTCACGTTCATGGAATAAATTAACTTCGTCATATATAGTCTGTATGATCGTTGCTGTCATAAGGACCATCAGAGCTATACAGAGGTACGAACCGAAGATATGGAAGCGGTTTACATAAAAATTTAATAATTCGCCCATCGACACCAGCATGAAGGTTATCATTCCTATTCCGGTGATATGGTAACTTTTGATCCGTTTTGAGATGAAATCCTTAATTATGCAGCCGGTTGATACGATTGAACAAACAGCAGTCCAAATATGTGAAACTATGATTGTATTATAGAACTCACAGATACCTGACAAATGAAGGGCTATGTTCACAACGACCAGTATGAAAGAGACTGTCTCCAACACAAGGTAAATCTTATGATAAAATCTGTGCTGCACCGCATCAAAATACATACATGCCAGCAAGCATATCAGTTCCACGGTGATATAGGCAAAATATTGCGATAAGGTGGCTCGTTTGAATATAAACTGTCTGATGGTGGATTCACTGAACACCCATAATGCCACATCTATCATTAAGAGACCCAGATATCCGGGCGTAGACACACTGTATGAATGCCAGAGAAAAGATACCGCAATACAGATAATGATGCCGAGGATCAGAACAAGTAAGGCTATAAGATTGGTAGGAAGTGCATTCCTAACCACAGGATACCAGACGTTGTTTCCATAGCTTATGGTCGCACCGCTGATAGCTGAATTAATTTTGAATGTAATGGTGATGTTTATTTCTTTTCCCGAATCTTCCGCATTCAAGTCGCTTACAAGATATGCACTGGGAAGATAATAAGAAAAGCGAGGGCTGTTTTTACTTGAATAATCAATACGGGTCTGCCCGTCAATATCGATAACAACATCCTGCATATTGGCGCGGAACATAAGAGACATACCATCGCTCAGATTGTCAGGAAGTCGGTTAGTTAAGGTGACAGTGCTTCCGGGTTCACAGTCAAACGAGGAAGGAAGAGACAGAGTCTGACTCTTGCCGTCATATGTCATTGTCCAGCCATAATTAAAGTCATAGACATCAAATGATCCTATCTCTGCTTCCTTATCGATTTCCGTAGTATCAACCATGGCTATCATCATGATTATTGCAGTGATAGCAATGATAAATATAGTACCTATCATAAGGAAGTTTTCCACTATTCCTGTTATCGCTTTATTATTGCTTGTTTTCATTAAATAGACCTTTCTGACTGTCCTCAATGGCTCCGGTTATTACAGATACCTGTATGATGTAGCCTTTTACCTTAGTTCTGTTTCCGATGACCGGTCTTATCTCATAGTGATAGTATTCACCCCTGTATTCATAGGATGATTCGGTGCTATCAGCTTTCTCATCGCTGTGAATAAAGTTCATAAAAGGCTGGCGAAGGAAGGTGTTGAACCTGCCGCCGCTTCCCGTAATGGGACTGTCAAGCTCCCAGTCGTTAAGTTCAGGGAAAAGAGTTGTTGCATATTCGCTGCAACTCATATAACGGCCTTTTTTGTCAAAAACAATATATGCGGTTTTTTCAATCTGACCGGCAAAAAGGGTCCTGTTATCATATACAGAATATGAATAAATCCTGACCAGTGGAACCATCAATACAAAAAGCGAAATAACATAAGCCACCGGCATTAGTTCATATGGAAGCTGTGTCAGTCTTTCGATTATATAGATTCCGACCACAAGCAGATTCACAAAGGTCACAATGACAACATTGCTGCGGCTTACCACATTTTTCTTTTGTACGAAGAAAAGGCCCAGAATAAGGCTGGCTAAAGTATAGAGAATAAGACTGACAAAATATGCCGTATGCATAGGACCGTAAGTCTTAGTCAGATGAACCGTGGGACCTGCATGATATTCGACCGTCTTATAATAGAGTTCTGTCTTACCAATGGTGAGGACAGAGAGATAGATTAAGAGCTGAATGGCATATTCCAGAATAAGGAAAAGCTTCCTGATGTGTACTCTGCAGATGGAGCATACTATTCTGAACACGGTAACGGGCGCAAATATTCCTATTACGTAGCTGATGTTGTTGGCGATGATGGCTTCTTCAAGATTACGGGAACATGACAGCGCATAGAAGCCTCCGTTGCCTATGGAAACAATGATCACCAAAAGTATCAGATTGATATCTACTACGTTTTCGAATGACAGGATATACACAAGAAGCATAAGGGATATTACAAAACAGATAAGATATATCATATGTAAAACATTCCTTTCTTAGTGAGGCTATTCTGTTTTTACCGTTAATAATAGTATATCCCCATAAATTGACTGTTGCAATCTTACGTTCGTTGCGAAAAGACTGATAATTAGATATAATTAAGGACGTGAGGAGGAGATATATAGATGCTTCGATTCTACTATTTAATTGTATTTTCAATACCATTGATTTTATACTATGCGGCGCTGGCAACGTATTATTCCAATCACGAAGATAAATATGATGAAGTTGCCTGCTACAAACTGGCTAAGAGAATAATCAAGAGCCTGAAGAGGAGAGGTAACATCAGAACCGTATCCTACGGTGGAGAGAACGTACCCAAAGAAGGCGGATATATAATGTATGCCAATCACCAGGGCAAATTCGACGC
>JAEEHY010000203.1 GCA_016281085.1 Lachnospiraceae bacterium | reverse complement strand
ATCCCGTTTCCTTTGCCAGTCTCTTTGCTATTGTACTCTTTCCGGCTCCGGCCGGTCCGTCTATCGCTATCTGCATTTATCTCTCTCCGTTTTTGTTATAGTGAACACATAAGCTCGTTTACTGTTACTGTTTATCACTCTTCCGCACCGGCTGATTGACCTGCCAGATGTCCCGTAGACCATGCGATCTGCAGGTTGAAGCCGCCCGTAAGTGCGTCGACATCTATCATTTCACCTGCGAAATACAATCCCTTTATACTCTTACTCTCCATTGTCGATGGATTGATCTCTTTAACCTTTATACCTCCGCGGGTAATGATCGCTTCATTAAAGCCTCTGTTACCGCTCACGGTCACAGTCAGATCTTTTATAAGGCTGACGAGCCTTTGCCGCTCTTCCTTTGTGATCGCATTGATCTTTCTGTGTGCATCCGTTCCCGACAATGAAACGATCACCGGTATCAGCTTCTGCGGAAGAAGTCTGTTAAGGGAATTGATATAATCCCTGTTTCTGCTCTCCTCCCAGTCCCGCAATATACGTTCATCAAGCTGTTTTTCATCAAGTGCGGGCTTAAGATCTATATGAAGCTTCAGTTCGCTTCCATACATCTTCTCCTTTATCCTGCTGCTTGCGCTTAAGACGAGGGGACCGCTTACCCCATAATGTGTAAAAAGCATCTCCCCGAATCCCTCGTAAAGACACTTTTTATCATTTGTCAGCCGGGTGGAAACATTCTTTAACGACAGTCCCTGAAGCTCATGCACCCACACTTCCGATGTTACAAGCGGAACCAGTGCCGGTTCGGCATCAGTGACATTTATGCCAAGCTCATCAGCGATCCTGAACGTATCATCGGAAGCACCGCATCCGGGATAGGACACTCCTCCGAGTGCCAGTACAACACGCCCGGCTCTTATGATCTCTCCATCTTCAAGCTCCACACCGGTGACACTTCCGTTATCCGTCTTCACACTGTGCACCCTGCGGTTCAGAAGTATCTTAACACCCTGTCTGTCAAGGCATCTCTTAAGTGTTCCTATCACATCCGACGAATGATCGGATGCAGGAAACACCCTGTCACCGCGTTCAACCTTCAGCTTCAATCCGTTATCCTCGAAGAAGGTCATGACCATGGAGTTATTGAACCCGTAATATGCGCTGTACATGAACTTGGAATTGGTTACTACATTGTTAAAGAACTCTTCGTCATCACAGGCATTGGTAAGGTTGCATCTGCCCTTGCCCGTAATAAACAGCTTCTTCCCAAGCTTTTCATTCTTCTCTATTAATATTACTTCATTTCCGTTATCTGCCGCTGCCACCGCTGCCATCATCCCGGCGGCACCGCCTCCGACAACCACTGTTTTCATTGTACGGTTAACCTATAAAGCCCTTTATCGCATCTTCAAGCATACCCGATGCATCTTCATCCGACAGCTCCAGTTCACCGGTAATGGTCATACATGCCATTCCATGCATGAAGATGAAGACCTTGGTGAATATATCTTCAACTGTATCCATGTTGGGATTGGGTATCTTCTTTATTTCCTTCATGACAAAGGCATTTTCATTACCGTTTATAAGCTCGTAAAGAGTATGCTCCTTATTTCCCGACAGGAAAAGCAGCCTGAACAGGTTCTGCTCTTTTCTTGCAAACTGGATATAGTTAAGACCAAGGCTTACAAAAGGTGTGGGATAATCATTTCCCCCGTTTTTACAAAATTCCTCATATTCCTTCCTGCTCTTCTCAAACAGTTCCACCTGAAGTTCATCCATGTTCTGATATACCCTGAATATAGGCTGGGTAGAACAGCCGATGTGCGTTGCAAGCTTTCTTGCCGTTACGCTCTCATATCCGGATTCCCTGAGCATCTCAAATGCTCCGTCAATGATCATCTGTTTCGTGATTGATTCTTTCCTTGCCATGTTTCTTCTCCTCACACATTCTTAATATCCTTACCGCCCCCTGACCGCATGATTTCTGTATGCATTACCTTGCTCGCATCCAGAAAGTCAAGTAAACAAAAATGATTTCGTTCGCTGTAACTGCAGTACGGATGAAGGATACAATAATATAACCGCAAATAAAATAATCTGAGGCAGCCTTAACAGACTGCCCCACAATTATAACACACGTTTTTTAATATGTAAACAACAATTCAGAAGCATCTTGAGCCTGTTCTGAATTGTTGCCACTCTATTCCACCCTAAACAGGATAAGCTCCGTTGGCTTCATCTGCCTTCTTCGCATCAATCCCCGTCTGCTGTGCCTCACGATATTTGAAGAAGTCCGTTGCAACCTGAGGGAACAGTGCGTATGAAAGCACATCCTCATCCTGCTGCTTGTACTGCTTCATCTCGCTCTCAAGCTTATCAAGCTCGTTCGGGATATCATCCGCAGGCCTGTGTGTGATCCTCTTCTCGCCGGGTATAACCTTATCAATAACTTCCTGGTTCATAGGCTTAACTGTCTGACCATACTCACCGCGCAGAACTGCCTTGGTCTCCTTGGTGGCCATCTTATAACGCT
>JAEEHY010000202.1 GCA_016281085.1 Lachnospiraceae bacterium | reverse complement strand
TCAAAAAGCTTCCTGTATACGACCGCCGAATCGTTTCTTCTGTTGATCCTGTTAACTATTGTCGGTGCTATATTATAGTACGTGTCTACAACAGTCTTACCTTCTTCACTGTCGAGCAGATAACCGTCCCTGTAGCCCCTGAGTGTCTTCAGTTCATAACAGTCATCCGGCTTTCCAAGGCTCTCACATACAGCCGTGGTGATATAACAAAGCTTACGCTTGAAGCCTGCATCAATCTCCTCGAATGTACCCATGCTTAAACTGTAACGGGTAAATATCTCGTTCCATCTTTTGAGTATTTCCCCGGCCAGATCCTTGCACGGACCTGTTTTGATTTCGAGAAGTGCAGGAAGAAGATACAGCGTAAGTATGGAATTGTGGTCTATTGCGAAATGTTCCTTCTCGCTCTTCTTACTGAGACTGTTTTCCTTATCCTTAACTATATTTACAAACCTGTCCGCAATTTCGCCAATGTATTTATCTTTATCATCACTTGAAGCATAACCTTCATCGATGCGTTCAAGCAATGGTCTGTAGCTTTCAAAATACGCCTTAAATGCATCTGCGTAACTGTCCTTATTGAACTTTTTCATAAGCGGCAGGTTGTCACAGAGCATTCCTGAAAGCTCGTCGCTGATGTTGTCCATTTTGGTCCTTTCTGTTATAGGTTAATATCTGTTACAGCACCACCCCTCAAATCGCTTCACGATTTTCGTGGTTACTGTTTTCGTTACAGCACCACCCCAACATCATAAGGGATCCACCGCAAGCGGTCCCCCTTATGATAAATACTCAAATCACTTTGAGTTTTGAGTATAGATGTTCAGCACACTCCCCTCTAATCGCTTCGCGATTTTCGTGGTGGGTATTGTTCCAATACCCAAATCCGCAAACCCTGCATGATCTGTGCAAGCACGATCATGCAGTCTTTACGGATTTACGTGTGCTGTAACGAATTACTCGTCCCAGTTATGATACACTGCCTGGACGTCGTCGTCTTCTTCGAGGAGGTCGAGGGTCTTCTGGATGTTCTTGATCGCCGTGTCATCGGTAAGTGTTACCCAGGTCTGGGGTATCATTGTTACCTCTGCGGAGATCATGGGAATGCCCTGTTCCTCAAGCGCCTCTCTTATGTTGCTGAACTCTTCCGGATCTGTTGTTATCTCGTAGCTGTCATCTTCATCCGCGAAATCCTCCGCGCCTGCATCGAGTGCTGCCATCATGAGATCGTCAGCATCTATGTCGCACTCTTCCTTGTCTACTATGATCAGACCCTTCTTGTCAAACATAAAGGAAACACAGCCCGGAGTACCTACATTACCGTTTCCTTTGGTAAATGCACTCCTTACATTGGCTGCTGTCCTGTTCTTATTATCTGTAAGCGCATCAACTATGATGGCTATACCGTTAGGGCCGTAACCCTCATATGAAACATACTCATAATTAACGCTGTTCGCATCACCGGCTGCCTTCTTGATACCCCTGTCTATAGTATCGTTGGGCATGTTGTTGGCCTTGGCCTTCGCGATAACGTCACGAAGCCTTGAATTGTTATTGGGATCCGGGCCGCCTTCCTTAACTGCGACAGCTATTTCACGACCTATTATCGTAAAAATCTTGCCCTTTGCGGCATCATTCTTCTCTTTCTTATGCTTAATGTTAGCAAATTTGGAATGTCCTGACATCTTTACACCTCATATATTATTTTACACACTCTTTATATAATAACATTTTTTTGAGTATTCATCAACAACTGACTCACACATACTTCCTCGGTACCCTGTCGGAAATCTCACAGACCAGTTCATAGTTGAAACGCCCCGACAGCTTTCCGAGTTCCTCGGCTGTTATCGTATTACCCTCCGAATTGCCAAGAAGCACAACCTCATCATATTCCTCAGCCTCGGGTATATCCGTAACATCAACCATCATCTGGTCCATACAGACACGTCCGAGTATCGGAGCCTTTTTACCATGTATCAGTACATATCCCTTATTTGACAGGGAACGCGGATATCCGTCGGCGTAACCTACAGGTATTGTGGCAACTTTGGTAGTTTTCTCTGTCGTAAAAATCCCACCGTAGCTTATTTCAACCCCCGGAGGCAGTGTTTTTATGTAAACCACCGAACTCTTCACTTCCATTGCGGGCTCAAGCCTTATGGTACCTTCCTCTTCCTCGCCCGAAGGCCACAATCCGTACATTGTTATCCCTGCCCTTACAAGATCCATGTTCGCTTCGGGCATTTTAAGTATGCCGGCGCTGTTCGAGCAGTGTCTGAACACGGGATGCACACCTCTTACGGAGCACTTATCGAGGAATTCCACGAAACGGTCAAGCTGCCTGTATGCATGGCTCATATCCGGTTCATCCGCCCTGGCAAAATGAGTGAATATGCCTTCGGTTTCAAGCATATCATATTCCGACATCTTCACTGCGATATCAACTCCGATATCATCACAGGGTACTCCTATCCTGGACATTCCGGTATCAACCTTTATATGGATCCTGCATTTTTTACCTACCGAATGTGCGGCTTCATTAAGCTGTTCCGCGGTTTCTGCCTTAAATACAGCCGGTCTTATATCAAGCCTTATCATGTCCTCGTAATTGTCCGGAAACGTATATCCGAGCACAAGGATAGGCTTCCTGATACCACCGTCACGCAGCCTGAATGCTTCCTCCGCCGTTGCGGTCGCATATCCGAAAACGTGCTCGATCTGTTCAAGCCTTACCGCTATCTGCAGAGCCCCGTGACCGTATCCGTCTGCCTTGATCACAGCGATTATCTTCGTACCGGGATCAATTACGCTTTTCATGCTTAGGATATTGTTTTCTATTGCACTTAATGAAATATTGGCTACAACACGTTTCCTACTCATCTGACTCTCCCATGCATTCCCTGAGCGCATCTATCAGATCGGTCGCAATAAGACCCGTCTTTCCTCGTTTCCCGGCAGCCAGATCCCCGGCATATCCGTGAACGTAGCAGCCATAGACGGCAGCATCATACGGGGTCATGCCCTTTGCAAGAAATGCGGCAATGATGCCAAACAGGCAGTCTCCCATTCCAGCCGTGGCCATTCCGTTATTTCCTGTCAGATTGATACAGCATTCACCTTCCCTGGAAGAGATGACACTGCGCGAATCCTTGGTCACGCATGTGAGATTAAACGTCTGCGCAACTCTTTTAGTCAGGCCTACGAGATCCTTCATGACCACTTCCCTGTCCATTCCGGTGAATTTGACGAATTCACCTATATGGGGAGTAATGATGATATTCCTTCCGGGATCCTTCTTAAGAGTCATCCTGTAGTGCTTAAGCATACTGAGTGCGTCCGCATCTATAACAAATGAACCCGAGGACTTAAAGAAGGTGAACTCAAACAGCTTCTTCGCAAGCTCATCCTTGCCTATACCCGGTCCTATGGCTGTGACATCAGCCCATTTAACCACCTCAGCCAGCTTGACTGTATCTATGCTGTCTTTGTATGTGTCAACCAGAGCCTCGGGCAGCTTATCATTTATAAGCTTCCTGTTGTTCTCATGAGTCAGTACCCTGACCATACCTGCGCCCGCCCTGAAACAGCTCAGTGCTGCAAGAAGAGCACATCCGCCCATATTCTCACTTCCGGCAACTATCAGCACCTTGCCGAAGGTCCCCTTGTGTGAGTGGTCGGGACGTTTGAACTGCGGCGCATTAATGATATCACTTCTTGTCAGACATTTAAGAGAAGGAGTTACCTCCCTCAGCGATTCATCCGTTATTCCTATATTAACAAGCATGAGCTTGCCCGCATACTCTGCACCCGGATACAGCATAAGTCCCTTCTTGTAATATCCGAAGGTGACGGTCATATCCGCCCTGATCGCGGCTCCCATTATCTCTCCGGTGGTCGCATTGACACCCGAAGGAATGTCTACCGACACGATCCTTGCTCCGTTGTTCCTGAAGGAATTAATACCCTCAATGAACTCAGCCGTGGGTTTCTCGAGCACACGGTTTATGCCTATTCCGAATACGGCATCAACTATAAGCGTGTATTCATCATCCTTAACTGCAGATCTTATCGGTATACCGTACTTAACACAGCTCTCGTAATTACCTCTGGTCTCCGTGCTCATCTGTGACAACGAGCCTGCAAGAAGCACATCCACCTTCACACCGCGCTCATGGAATATCCTGGCTATTGCAAAGCCGTCACCACCATTATTTCCGCTCCCGCATACAACAAGAACACGATCGAGGCTGTATCCCTCCTGTATAATGGCATTAACACACTTAAGTGCCGCCCTCTCCATAAGCACTACCGACGGAACGCCGAAATGCTCTATGGTATACTGATCGCATTTTCTCATTTCCTCCGCAGTTAATATATATTCCACTTTAATCCTCTTTCTTATCCTCTGTTTCTTCTTCCTTCTTTTCAGGCTTCTTAAGGGTGGGCTCATATCTCATATCAAATATCTCCATCACCTCATGCCCGAATATATCATGCATGTATGTGTACAGATCCGCATTCTGGAATTCCTTTTCCTGCTTCTTTATAATATTCTTCTTGAGCTGAATGCGGATTTCATGTATCCATTCTGCGATCTTCTCAATTTCGTCTGTATTCTCGGCCAGCTTTTCGTAACACAGAGACATCGTCTTTATCATAAGCTCGCGGTTTACGCGGTCTATCTCACGCGGAAGTTCCAGAAGCTCATCCTCATATGCATCAAGCTTGTCGTTGGATTCATTTATAAGCCTCTTGCTCTCGCTTACCTTCTTATCCGACTTATCGCCCGCGTCATCCATATTGCTCACGATATTCTGCATAAGCTCGCCCTTGAGCTTCTTTATATTCTTAATCTCTGTATTTACCCTTCCCTGCCTTTTAAGCAGTGCGGTAAGCTCCTTCTCAAGCTCTTCTATCTCAGACGTTGTCCCGGCACGTTTAAACAGCTTGTGCCATTTATTATCCAAAATAAGTACCGGTATATGCTTATCACCCAGTGCCTCCTTGAATTTCTCTTCAGATATCGGCATAAGCACCTCCTAGTTTTTATCCTTACAACCAAGATTGTATGAAAGCTTCATCAGGCTTTCCGAAAGATGTACGTTCTCCACTTCAATGTTATCGGGAACATTCAGATCGACATGAGCGAAATTCCATATTCCCTTGATACCGTACGAAACCAGCTTCCTTGCTATTTCCACTGCCCCGGTTTTGGGAATTGTAAGTACCGCTATATCGATGTCATTCTCCTTCATAAAGGCTTCTATCTCATCCATGGGCCTTACGGTTATACCGCGTATGACCTTACCGTGTATTTCCTCATTACGGTCAAATATACCCTTGATAAGAAAGCCCCTTTTCTCGAAATTCACATAATTGGCAAGCGCCTGACCCAGATTACCGGCACCTATCAGAATAAGGTTATGCTTCTTGTCGAGTCCGAGGATACTGCCGATCTCATCATAAAGAAACTTGACATTGTATCCGTATCCCTGCTGACCGAACCCGCCGAAGTTATTCAGATCCTGCCTTATCTGGGACGCAGTGACCTTCATAAGTACACTGAGCTCCTGTGATGAAATACGTTCCACACCCTCATCATGAAGCTCACCCAAATATCTGTAATACCTGGGCAGACGGCTGATCACCGCACGTGATATCTCCTTTGCGTCCACCTTGTTACCTCGTTCTTCCCGGATCAAACCTGCATTTCTTCCAAAGTCTTCCTGATCTCCTTAATGAAATCAAGACTGTTAAGCACAACGGGATCCTTAAGTGTGGTTATAAGTGCAAGATCCTTTGTCATCCTGCCCGACTCGATAGTGGCGATCGTTGCCTTCTCCAGCCTGCCGGCAAAGTCACACAATTCCTTAATACCATCAAGCTCTCCACGCTTCCTCAGCGCTCCCGTCCACGCAAATATCGTAGCCACGGAATTGGTAGATGTCTCTTCACCCTTAAGATACTTGTAATAATGTCTCTGAACGGTTCCGTGAGCCGCCTCATATTCGTATACTCCTGAAGGAGAAACAAGAACAGAGGTCATCATTGCCAGTGAGCCGAATGCACTTGATACCATGTCACTCATTACGTCACCGTCATAATTCTTGCATGCCCAGATCATTCCGCCTTCCGAACGCATTATCCTTGCAACTATATCGTCTATAAGAGTATAGAAATACTCGATACCTGCCTCCTCGAAGCGGGTCTTGTATTCATTCTCGTATATTTCATTGAAAATATCCTTGAAATGATGATCGTATTTCTTGGATATTGTATCCTTGGCTCCGAACCACAGATCCTGTTTGCTGTCAAGCGCATAATTGAAGCAGCAGCGTGCGAAATCCTCAATGGATCCGGTACAGTTGTGTACGCCCTGTACTATTCCGCCCTTTTCATCGAATTCATGGATAAGCTGTGTGGTAACTGTGCCGTCAGCAGCCGTAAAGGTAAGTTCTGCCTTGCCGGCTCCCTCAACTCTCATCTCGCTGTTAAGGTAAATATCCCCGTAGGCATGTCTTGCTATCGTAATGGGCTTCTTCCAGTTCTTTACATAAGGCTCGATCCCCTTAACGATGATGGGAGCACGGAAAACGGTTCCGTTGAGCATGGCCCTTATGGTTCCGTTGGGACTCTTCCACATTTCCTTATGGTCATATTCGGTCATCCTTGCGGCGTTGGGCGTTATTGTTGCGCATTTAACCGCAACACCGTATTTAAGAGTCGCATTGGCTGAATCCTTTGTTACCTGATCGTCTGTCTCATTTCTGTATTTAAGACCAAGGTCATAGTATTCGGTCTTGAGATCTATAAACGGAAGAAGCAGTTCATCCTTTATCATCTTCCACAGTATTCTTGTCATCTCATCCCCGTCCATCTCAACTATGGGGGTCTTCATTACTATCTTATCCATCTCTTCTCCTTTTATCCAAATCTATTTTCTCTTTACCGGAACCCTAAGCTGTTTAAGCCCAAGATCCGTACACGTCTGTGCTATTATGCTCACAAGCTCGTCATTGGTCATTACCGTAACACGACCGTCCTCATATTCACTGTCAACGATCTCCTTGACTCTTCTTACAAGATCTGAATTCTTGTCCACATGCTCTTCTGCCGGAAGCTTGTAATATGTATTGATCCAGTGAGCTATCCCGGCAAGCCCGGATGTGTTGGATACTGCGCACAGCACAGGCCTGTTAAGGAACTTCTCGGTATCAAAGATGTTGTATATCTCTTCGTTCTTGAGCAGTCCGTCCGCGTGTATTCCGGCACGCGTTACGTTGAAGTTCTCACCGACAAAAGGTGTGCGCGGCGGAATGTGATATCCGATTTCCTTCTCGTAATATTCGGCAAGCTCGGTGATTATTGTAGTGTCCATGCCGTTAAGGTCGCCCTTTAACTGCGCATACTCAAATACCATCGCTTCAAGAGGAGTGTTACCGGTCCTCTCACCGATCCCGAACAGCGAACAGTTAACTCCAGAGCAGCCGTACAGCCATGCAGTTGTCGAATTGGATACTGCCTTATAGAAATCATTGTGTCCGTGCCACTCAAGCAGATGGGGATCC
>JAEEHY010000201.1 GCA_016281085.1 Lachnospiraceae bacterium | reverse complement strand
ACTTCTCTTATACTGTCCGCACCCACCATGAGCATTACCAGCCTGTCAAGACCGTACGCAAGACCTGCGTGAGGCGGAACTCCGTATTTGAAAGCATTCAGCAGGAAACCGAATCTTGAATAAGCATCCTCTTTCTCAAAACCAAGGATCTCAAACATCTTTTCCTGAATATCGGACTGATGTATCCTGACCGATCCTCCGCCGAGCTCTGTTCCGTTAAGTACAATATCATATGCCTTCGCACGTACTCTGCCCGGATCGGTATCAAGATACTTAAGATCCTCATCCATAGGCATCGTGAAAGGATGATGCATCGCCTTGTACCTGTTTTCCTCTTCGCTCCACTCAAGCAGCGGGAATTCGGTTATCCAGACGAAATTAAACTCATCCTTTGGAATCATATCATATAATCCCGCAACTTCCAATCTCAATGCGCCAAGCACATTCCGGACAACATCAAGCTTATCAGCCGCAAAGAGAAGCAGGTCTCCCGGTTCACCGTTCATTGCCTGTACCAGTGCCTTAAGTTCATCTTCCGTCATAAACTTGGCAAAGCTTGATTTATATGTTCCGTCAGGCAGAACGCAAAGATAAGCAAGCCCTTTTGCTCCGTAGCCCTTGGCAAAATCAACCAGTGCATCTATCTTCTTTCTGGGCATTTCAGCCTGTCCTTTGACATTTATTCCTCTTACTGTACCGCCGTTATCTACAGCTCCGGCAAAAACCGAAAAACCGCAGCCCTTTACAACATCCGAAACATCTGTAAGCTCCATACCGAAACGAAGATCTGGTTTATCAGATCCGAAACGGTTCATCGCTTCGTCCCATGTCATTCTTCTGATCGGGAGCGGTACATCTATATCAAGTACTTCCTTAAACACTTTGGCTATTGCGCCTTCGTTTACGGCTATAACATCATCAACATCAACAAAAGACATCTCAAGGTCTATCTGTGTGAATTCAGGCTGTCTGTCAGCGCGCAGATCCTCATCCCTGAAACACTTGGCAACCTGAAAATACCTGTCATATCCCGAGCACATCAAAAGCTGTTTAAACAGCTGGGGAGACTGGGGAAGTGCATAGAAACACCCGGGATGGATACGGCTCGGCACAAGATAATCCCTTGCTCCTTCGGGAGTACTCTTCTGAAGGATGGGGGTCTCTATCTCAAGGAAGCCTTCATTCATAAAATAATTTCTGATAACTGTAACTATACGGCTCCTCAGGATAAGGTTCCTCTGTATATCGGGACGCCTGAGGTCCAGATATCTGTATTTAAGCCTCAGCTCCTCCTTGGTCTTGCTGTCCGCTTCGATCGGGAAAGGAGGTGTCTCGGCTTCGGAAAGTATTCGAAGTTCGGTTGCCCTTATCTCAATATTTCCTGTTTTTAATGCTTTATTGGCCTCACCTGCCCTTTTTTCAACACGTCCGACAACGGCAATGACAAATTCACTTCTGAGTGTGGAAGCCTTTTCAAGTCCCTGTGCGCCTATATCCTTATCCTCAAATATTATCTGAAGAATACCTGACCTGTCTCTTAAATCCGTGAATATTATTCCACCCTTATTTCTGCTTCTTGCGACCCAGCCCATGACAGTAACGGTCTGTCCGGCCATATCCTCCGTTACCTCGGTACATCTGTGTGTCCTTTTGAGACCTAACATTGATTCAGCCATTTCTTTTCTCCTATCTTTTCAGTTCCTCATTATAGAAATCACGTATATCCTCGGGAGCATATCCTTCCTTTATTAGCTGCTCCTTCTGGAATTTCTTATTCTTATTCATCTGCGAAACAAGGACACTCACACCCTGTTTCCTGAGTTCTGAAGCTTCCTTCATGATCTCGCATATGCGTTCACCGGATGCTCCCTTTTCTATAAGAAATACCTTCCTGTCACCCTTTACAGGTATCTTGAAATTCCTGTCCATAAGTATCGTGATGATACGCTCAAATCCGATCGAAAATCCGCATGCACATGTCTTCTGTCCGGTAAATTTGCCGATCATATCGTCATAACGTCCTCCGCCCGCAACAGAGCTGCCGAACTCATCCATTCCAATCTCAAAAATGGTACCCGTATAATAAGACATGCCACGAACAAGTGTCGGATCAAACACTATCGTAAAATCGGCGTTCTTCGTTTCTTCAACGCTTGAAATTATAGTTTCAAGGCTGTGTACGGTCTCATCCGGGAGATGATCCCTGAGAATATCCTTGAGTTTCTTCAATCCGTCAATATTACCCTCGATGTTTTCAAACAGTTCAAGGTATTTATCCACATTTTCAACGGGAAAACCCGCTTCTGTAAGCTCCGCTTTAACACCGTCTATACCTATCTTATCCATTTTATCCAGAGTTATGAAGACACCTTCAAGATCCTTATCTTCAAAGCCTGCATAAGCAGCCATCACCTTAAGTATCTTCCTGTCATTTATCCTTACGGTAAAGCCTGAGAAATCAAGCTTTCCAAGAAGAGTCGTGGTCGCAAGTATAAGCTCGATCTCGGCAAGGAAACTGGGATCTCCGAGTATGTCAATATCACACTGGACAAACTGACGGAATCGACCTTTCTGCGGTCTGTCGGCTCTGAATACATTACCTATCTGAAGTGCCTTGAACGGACTGGGCAATTCATTTGCATGATTTGCGTAATATCTTGATAACGGCACGGTAAGATCATATCTTAACCCCGAATCGGTAAGTTCATCCTCGTTATGAGCCTCCACCACATTGAGCTTCTCTCCTCTTTTCATTATCTTGAAGATCAGCTTCTCATTATCTCCGCCCTGTTTGGAGCACAGATTCTCAATATGCTCGACACAGGGGGTTTCGATCGAATGAAAACCGAACCCGCCGTACGTTTCCTTGGCAAGTGCGATAACATAATCCCTTATCTGCATTTCAGCGGGAAGTATATCCTTCATACCTGTAACAGGCTTCTTAATAAGCGCCATTTATCAATCCTCTTTCTTGTACTAAATTTGTCGTAACCATTCAAAACAGCACATACGACATACGCGCACAATATTTTACCACAAAAGCATTCACATGAGAAGATACTAATCACCAAAGAGTGTTCTCTTTCTTTCAAGCATTTCATCAAGCCTTGACATATACAGTTCCACATCCTTAACATTGTCGCATCTTTCGATACGCCCGTTATTAAATACTCTCTTGCTGACAGTACCTGCCCCGCATGCAATTATCGACTGTACCTCTTCCATTATCAGAATATTATATATTCCATAGCAGCCCTCTCTTGCATAGCCTACATTTTCGAAGTTACCCGTCATGTTTTTCTGCCTGTACAGATAATAGGGCTTCATGGAAAGTTCATCCGCCGTATTTGCGGCAATATCAAGCATATCAGGTGTATTTATGCTTTTTAGCTCCGTATGCTCCTTAAGGTATTGATCCATACCGGCCGCTCTCTTTATGGCCATTGAATGAACGGTCAGGCTGTCCGGTGCAAGAAGTCTTATCTCATCCATCGTATGCTTAATGTGCATAAGGTCTTCACCCGGCAAACCGAGAATAACATCCGTATTTATATTATCAAACCCGCACTCTCTTGCCAGTGCAAATGCTCTTTTGACATCATCAACGGTATGTCTGCGTCCTATAACCTTAAGTGTCTCATCATTCATCGTCTGCGGGTTTACCGATATCCGGCTGACTCCCAGTTCCTTAAGCGTGTTAAGTTTCTCACGCGTTATCGAATCGGGTCTTCCCGCTTCGACTGTGAATTCAATAACATCATTCATGTTAAATGAGGCATTCAGATATCCTATGAGTTCCCTTAACTGTTCCGGTTCGAGTGTTGTCGGGGTCCCTCCTCCGATATAAATGGTATCAGGCGTTTTACCTTTATACAGCTCCCGTACAAGGTCGATCTCTCTCTTAAGACAGGTAAGATATTCGCTTACCCTCTTCCTCCATTTTGCTATAGGGTATGATGTGAATGAACAATACAGGCAGGTCGTCGGACAGAACGGTATCCCTATGTACAGGCTGTATCCGTTCTTTGCATCAATGCATTCGAGTATACTCTTTTCCCGTCCGGCTATATCCGTGGCAAGTATGATCTTTTCATCAGAAACATAATAGGTGTTTTTCAGAAAATCATATATATCATTATGCGATCTGCCTTCGCATATCATATTCATTGCAAGCTTAACCGGACGTATCCCTGTCAGTGTACCCCACGGCAATTCATTTCCCGTGACCTTAGAAGCTGTCCTGTATATGCATCTTTTCATCGCATTCTTGATATCGGCCTTATCAGTGCCACCGTGGGTTTCTTCCTCTCTTATAAGCTCACGACCGTTATCCGTATAACTGCAATATACTTTTTCAACATCAAAATGCACATCATAAAAGGAAGGAACCCCGCCGGATTCCTTCTTATCAGCATTGTCATGCCCTTTTTCCGCTGTTTTGACCAAAACCTCTTCCTTTGGATAGAATGCCTTCAGCAGGGCATATATATCATATTCAAGATTTTTCTCATCAACAAAAATATTGATCATTTCAAACACCGATCACAGATCATAAGAATGGATTGTAATTTCTTTCATATCCTATTGTTGTGTCCATACCATGTCCCGGATAAACCTTTACATCATCAGGAAGGCACATGAGCTTCTCCTTGATCGACCTTATAAGTGCAGCCTCGCTTCCGGTAGGAAGATCGGAACGTCCGATCGAACCCTCAAACAGTGTGTCTCCGCTTATAAGGATACCCTCCTTCTCGAAATAATAACAGCAGCTTCCCTTGGTATGTCCCGGCGTTGCTATAAGCCTGCATTTGATCCCGTCAATATCGATCTCTTCACCGTCCTTTAAGTACTTATTGCATCTGACGGTGTACAGCCTTCCCAGATCCTCGGTACAGTTATTATGTGTATTCTCACATACATCCTTTTCCTCTTCGTAGGCATATATCTTACAGGAGGCTGCTTTTCTTAATTCATTGCATCCCATAATATGATCGTAATGCCCGTGCGTAAGCAGAACACCTGAAATTGTAAATCCTTTGTCTGTAAGCGCACTGTACAGCCTTTCTCCGTCCGAAGGAACATCAAATATTACAGTCTTCTTAGTCTCGTCATCATATACAAAATAACAGTTGGTCTGTACAGGACCCAATACCGTTCTTCCTATTTTAAGATCACCCATCAGCCCGTTGTCCTTTCTATATCTATGATATCCTCTATTGCTCCCAGCTTGGTTATTACCGAGTTGAGCTCCTCCCTGTTGGCAACCTCAAAAGAAATCGATGTGGTTGCCGTCCCCTGTTTACTGGTTCTGACATTCATCTTGAGTATGCTTACATTCTTCTCTGTCAATACCTTGGTTATCTCCGCAAGCATTCCCGTCTTATTGACTGAGTATATATTGATCTCGGCCATATAGCGTTCGTTGACCTTGTTATCATCCTGTTGCCATTCGGCTTCGATAAGCCTTGCCCTTTCCATTTCGGGAAGATTCAGGATATTGATACAGTCCGTTCGGTGGATCGACACACCTCTTCCTCTTGTTACGAAGCCGACTATTTCGTCTCCGGGAATAGGATTACAGCACTTGGAAAACCTTACGGCCACATCATCAATTCCCTTGACAACAATACCGCCCTTGCTCTTTATCTGTATCTTGCGTTCCTTCGCCTGTCCGTTAACGCTCTTTAATACTTCTTCGTCCGAAAGAATCCTGGGATGATCTTTATTGTACATATCGACCATCTTATTGATGATCTGCCCCTCTTTCAGACCGCCGTGCCCGACTGCGGCTCTTACGGCATCCCAGTCCTTGAAGCCGTATTTCTCCATAATTGCATGAATGTATTCGGGTCTGAACACATGTGTTGGATCGATCGAATGAGCCTTGCAGTAATCATTCAGAAGATCCTTGCCCTTCTGGTTGTTTTCTTCTTTTAATTCGTTCTTAAACCACTGGTTTATCTTGTTCTTGGCCTGTGTACTCTTGACAATATTAAGCCAGTCACGGGACGGACCCTTGGAATTCTGCGAAGTGATTATCTCTATCCTGTCACCGTTGTTAAGGATATAATCGATCGTAACCAGCTTCCCGTTAACTCTGGCACCGATCATCTTATTACCGACAGCTCCATGAATACTGTAGGCAAAATCAATCGTATTGGAACCCGCCGGAAGAGTCTTAACGTCTCCGGAAGGTGTAAAACAGTATACAGTATCACTGAAAAGATCAAGGTCACTCTTGATCGTACTTAAGAATTCCTTGTTGTCGGCCATATCCTTCTGCCATTCAAGGATCTGGCGAAGCCAGCTCAGCTTCTCAGCCTCCTGCTCCTCCACTCTTGTACCGCTGGCGTTCTCCTTGTATTTCCAATGAGCCGCGATACCGTATTCAGCTGTTCTATGCATATCATAGGTACGTATCTGTATTTCGAAGGGTTGTCCGGTATGACTGATAAGGGTTGTGTGAAGCGACTGATACATATTGGCCTTGGGCATGGCTATATAATCCTTAAATCTGCCGGGGATAGGCTTGTACATCTCATGTATGACACCAAGGGCAGCATAACAGTCCCTTACGGAATCCACTTTGATACGAACGGCAAAAAGGTCGTATATCTGATCTATTGTTTTATCCTGATTAAGCATCTT
>JAEEHY010000200.1 GCA_016281085.1 Lachnospiraceae bacterium | reverse complement strand
TTGATCGTAACAATATCACTTCCGTACCCGCTTATCACACATTGAGCACCGAAAGTCCGCCCGTCAACAGTTCGTCCGTATTTTATCGAGAACATGTCATCACCCATTTCGATCTCTCTTGCAATGACTCTTCCCTTTCTGTCAACATAAACCTTCATCCTTGTTCCGGACATATCACCTATTGAATCCTCAAGATCATCAAGGAGAGACAGGAAATCACTCCATGCCTTTTCTCCGTTCCCGCCGCCTTCCTTGGCAGTCTTTACTATCATGTCCTTAAGTTCCCTGTCATCAGAAGCACTTGACTTTATATCCTCTGCTATAGCCTTCAGATCCTTATAACCAAGCTCAACAGAAAGGATATAGCATTTCTCGGTTATTCCGCCTATCTCAAGCTTCTGCTTCTTCGATCTTTCAACATTCACGATATCATCAAACACAATATCCGAGTATTTTCCGATCAGCTTCTTTACCTTAGCTGCCTCAGGCAGATTTCTGGCAATTGCCATGTAAGAGTTCACCGAATTCGCCGAAGGAGCATCATAACCCGTATAATCCTCTATGGTATCATTGATCTCATCCATTGAGGATGTATTGTAACCGATGTATTCATCACTGAGTTCGGGGATCCTTATGTAAGTCTTATTGTTGGCTTCATCATTTATCGAATTGACTGTCAGTATTGTATTATCACCGAGTGAAACCGAAAGATTTGATCCGTACAGATCATCATACATTGTATTCTTACTGTTAAAGCTGATATCCTCAAGCCACGAATAATCGGATATACCGTAAACATCCGTCATATCCGCCATATCATTAAGAATGTCTTCACTGATATGTATCCGCAGGCTGTCTTCCGAACCTACGCTTCCGCCACCCGGAACAAGACTGCTTGCAAGACCATACCAGCCGGTTATAATATCTGTCTTCCTGTCTGCATTCTTCTTTTCAACATAGCGGTAGTAATTGGCCGGACTGTAAAAAATCCTTTTAAACGTATTGCTTGCGCAGAAGCATATGAAGCAGACAAGTGCGGCTGCAACTATCGCACCTATTATATACGTCTTCTTCTTTTTCTTATCATCCTCTTCATCTATGGTAAAATACTCATCATATGAGGACTCTGATACCGCATCGCCTCTTACATTGTCAGAAGACGTATCAGCCTGTTCCTTCTTTTCTTCATCGGAAGGAACCTCTTCCCTGACAGCCTCATCCGTATCCACATCCCCGGATGCAACGGATATCTTCGCGCCGCACTTATGACAGAATAACGCATCCTCTTTAAGTTCCGTACCGCAGTTACTGCATATCATAGCATTCTCCTCCTCGTATAAGATGTATTGAAACCTCAAATTATTTATCAGATCCTGTACCGGCTTCAGCCTTACTCTCCGCTTCGGTCCCGGTGTCATCCTGCGCTTCCCCGCCGGCTTCATCCTGAGTTTCTTCATCGGCCTTATCCTGTGCTTCCGTATCGGCCTCATCCCGCTCTTTTTCCACATCAGCGGGCTCATTCATATAACGCCTGACATCATCTGCAAGTTCGCCGGCAACATCCTTTGCTACTTCTTCTGCCGCCTCTGAATCCTCATCCACTATCACTTCGATCTCGCTCCTTAGTATCTCATCTGTTTTATCAACAACTGCCGTACCGCAGAAGGGACAGTAATCCATATATCCGTCCACTGCGCTTCCGCAGCATCTGCACGGCCTGATCCCACGCAGCCTTTCCTTTTCCGCGTACAGATCGTCCAGCGCATCCTCAGCCTGTCTTGCGGCAAGCACGGCATTGATAACCTCTTTTCTTGCATCATCATCAGCAAGTGATGCCAACTCATCCTCTATTTCGTCGATGGTGGTGTCATCATATTCACACTCGGCAAATGCTCTTCCGAGCATTGCATACTTCTTCTCGACCTCCCTGGATGAATCACTTATACTTCCGTTTATATTGGCGATCTTCGCCCAGGTTCCGGTCTTTGTTACAAATACATTGCTTACGTAAGATACCTTATCCTTAAAACCCTGCCACAAATCCATGTTCAGCACTCCCCTGTTGTTTAATTTACGTAATTATTCGATGTTTTCTGTAA
This sequence comes from Lachnospiraceae bacterium, assembly GCA_016281085.1. Lineage (GTDB taxonomy): Bacteria > Bacillota > Clostridia > Lachnospirales > Lachnospiraceae > UBA2868. Next base: position 4,035 of record JAEEHY010000200.1, on the reverse strand, counting down.
AAAGCATAACATTTATGCTTTTTTTAGTCAATAATATTGCTACTCCTCGATATGCTCAAGCCCCTGGCTCAGTATACTTATGATATGACCGTCGGACAACGAATAGTATATCGTCTTACCTTCCCTTCTGTTCTTGACAAGCTTCGCCTGCTTAAGTACACGAAGCTGATGAGAAATGGCTGACTGGGTCATGTCCAGCGCATCGCCTATCTCGCTCACGCACATTTCACCGTACAGAAGGCTGCACAGTATTCTTATCCTTGTACAGTCGGCAAATATCTTAAAGAAATCCGCAAGATCATACAATTCCTCCTCAGGAGGCATTTCCGCCAGAATCCTGACTATATCCGCCGCCACATGCTCTCTTCCGCAGCTGCAGGTGTTAACCTGCGTATCCTGTTTGTTTTCACCGTTCATTTTCATACCTCTTCAACAAATACTACGCCTGCTTCCTTCGTATGACTTTCATGTATACTTCCTCAAACCCTTGGGATAGTGGTTCTTGACAACATTTCCCGTTATCTTGCCCCAGCCGAGGCTCAAACCGTCCAGACAGACAAGACACCATCCGTTATCCGTTTCCCCGCTGACGTCTGACTCATCGCCCGTCAGAGTAATGCTCATTCCGGCCAGGTAAGCCTTTGCCTCATCATATGTTATGTTAACCGTCCTTTCAGCATCCCCGGGTCCTATCGCCAGTGCCAGTGCGTGTGCGGGTTCAAATCTGTCCTTCTTAAGTGTCCCGAGCTGTAATCCCGGCCTCAATACCCTGAGTCCGTCAAGTCCGGGGGCATCCATGGGCACCAGGTAAATATTATCTCCGAAGAATACAAGCCTTCCGTCATCCCATGCGCAGCCACCGTCTGAGAATTTCAAACTTTCTTCCCTTATTATACCCTTTAGAAAATCACTCCTCAGCGCCTGTTTTACGGCACTCTTACCGTTTTCCCGCCCGTTTTTGTTTCTGACACGCTTCCCTGCGGATGTATTTTTCACTTCTCTGCCGGCACTGCCGTTTCCGCTGACGAACTCACTGAGTATGGTACCATCCACAGTTCCTTTCGTACAATATCCGTCATGAGCTTCACCGTTCCTCTTAAGCTCTGCCGCAAAATGTCCTTCGCCCTTCACCTTATGCGGATACAGCTTCTCCATTCCGACAAGCTCGTAATCCGGGTGTCTGTTTATAAAACGGCTGATGCATTCCTCGTCCTCCTGTGGTGAAAACGTACATGTCGAATAGACCATTATACCACCCGGCTTCAGCATCATGGCTGCACAGTCAAGTATCTCATCCTGCCGTCCGGCACACATATCCACATTGTCGCTGCTCCATTCGTTTACAGCTTCGGGATTCTTCCTGAACATTCCCTCTCCCGAGCAGGGAGCGTCAACAAGGATCCTGTCGAAATAGCTGATAAAAACATCCTTAAGACTTGCCGGTGTTTCATTAATGACTATGGCATTTCGTACTCCCATTCGCTCAATATTCTGCGAGAGTATCCTGGCGCGCTGCGGAACATATTCATTACATACAAGGACTCCTCTGCCCTTCATGTATGATGCGATCTGGGTTGTCTTCCCTCCGGGTGCCGCGCACAGATCCAGGACCCGCAGCTTCGGAATATCCTCTGTCTTATGCCACTCCATCATGGTGACCGGCTTCATTGCACTGGGTTCCTGGATATAATAGGCTCCGGCTTCATGATACGGACTTACTCCGGGCTTTGCTCCGTCATCATAGTAGTATCCAAACGGCTCCCAGGGAACCCGTTCCGGTTTTTCTCCTCCATTCAGAGCACCGTTTACAATGTCCGGCTTTTCCAATAATGCAAGAAGCCGCGCCTCATCCGCCTTAAGCGGATTCAGGCGCAGCGCCTTATATGACTTTATTTCGAAGCTCCTTAGATAATCTTCATATTCATCCTTAAGGAGTTCTTTCATTCTTTGAATATAATCGGTCGGTAACATTTATCCTACTTTCCGGGTCCCCAGATAAGCCTGTACCAGTGCTCCAATTCATCTTCCGTAAGGAAGCCGTTGGATGTTCCCATATATCCGATCTTGTAAGAAGCAAACAACAGTGCATTCTTGATAGCATGTACCGCGTCGCCCGTTGTTACATAGCAGTGAAGGAAACATGAAAACAATGAGTTACCCGCACCGGACGTATTAACGATCTCATTGGTCTTAACCGGATTGTAATGGGCAAGCAGATCATCCTTTCTTGAGAATATCGTAAGTCCCTTGGCTCCCTGACCGAGTACGATCATCTTCGCTTTATAGGTATCCGCAAGCTTTCTTACAAACTCATCAGCACTACCCACTATGTTATCATCCGACACATAGATGATGTCAGCCATACTGAAATAATCCTCATTGAACTGCATCTTCTCTTCGGTGAAACCCCTGAAATTGATCGCGAGCAGCTTCCCTGCCTCCTTGGCAGCCTGTGCCAGCGGACGACAGAAGTTGGCATTGGCCAGGATCACACAGTCAACATCCTTTATCTTCTCTTTGAACAGCTCAAGGTTGAACTCAACATTGCGCATGTCCTTGATATCTTCAAATATCTGCTGCCTTCTCTGGTTATCATAAAGAATAACTGCGGTAGGTGTAGCCTCAAGCACCGGCAAAACATAATCATGGTCTCCCATGAATTCCTCATCCCAGAAAATGCCCTTTACATCATGTTTTCCTATCATCGAGAAGAATTCAACTTCATCGCCCAATGCCTTCAGGGCAACTCTCTCATTATATGCATCGCCACCGACATTGGTAAAAATGGTATTAGGCTTATTGATGACCGGACTGTATTTTACCGGTATCTCATCCACCTTAACAATTGTCTCGACCTGTACAATTCCCGCAACCGCAAAACTTGCCATAAGAAACCCCTTTCCCGGACCGTTGCAGCATATTGTTTATAACATATATGTGCTGCTCTGAATAGTTACCATAATTCTATCAAAAACTAAGCGGCCTGTAAATATGAGCATCATCCTCATCTTCTTCATCTATCGTCTTCTTGGGCTTGATATTCTCAGGACTCAGATCAGGCAGTACGGGTGCCGGCCCCATGCTCTCAAGCTCCTTAACCCTCTCCTGTTCCTCCGTCTGTTTGCTTGTATTGTTCATTATCTTTTCGGACAGATCCTCATAATCCATATCATCTGCCGACTTTGTTTCTTCCGCAAATTCCGAAGCAGCCGCATCATCTTCATCACCGGATGTCTCATCCATTTCATCTGCGTACGGATCGTCAGCCTCCGGTTCCTCATCATCCTCTACAAATATCTGAATGTTTTCAGAGCTGTCATAAGGTATTCCACGACCTCCTCTTGCATCTGAGCCGTAGGTAAAATCACCAAGTCTGGATTTGTTATAGTAATCAATCTCAGACCCCGGCAGATATGAAGCCACCGTTGAAGATGCTGCATACAGGCCCGTTACATAATCATCACTGCCTGCACCATATGCATGAAATCCGTTTTCAAGCATTTCAAGGGATATGGTCACAGCTTCTTCTTTCGCTTTGGCCTTCGCTGCTTCCGCCTTAGCCCTTCCTGCTTCTGCTTTCGCCTTTGCCTTTGCTATTGTTTCTTTCGCTTTGGCCTTCGCCGCCTTTTCTTTCGCTTTAGCCTTTTCTGCTTCTTCTTCCGCCTTGGCTCTTGCTGCCTCTTCTTCCGCTTTGGCTCTTGCTGCCTCTTCCTCTGCCCTGGCTCTCGCTTCTTCTTCCGCTTTGGCTCTTGCTGCCTCTTCCTCTGCCTTGGCTCTTGCTGCCTCTTCTTCCGCTTTGGCTCTTGCTGCCTCTTCCTCTGCCCTGGCTCTCGCTTCTTCTTCCGCTTTGGCTCTCGCTGCCTCTTCCTCTGCCCTGGCTCTTGCTGCTTCTTCCTCCGCTTTGATCCTCGCAGCTTCTATTGCTGCCTCTTCTTCCGCCCTGGCTCTTGCTGCTTCTTCCTCCGCTTTGATCCTCGCAGCTTCTATTGCTGCCTCTTCTTCCGCCCTGGCTCTTGCTGCCTCTTCCTCCGCTTT
>JAEEHY010000013.1 GCA_016281085.1 Lachnospiraceae bacterium | reverse complement strand
ATCCTTAAGTTAATATTGTTCTCCTCACATATGGATTTAAGTTCCTTAATATCAGCCATTACCGCATCCACACGCAGCTCATAGTAATCGGCCCAGTAACCCACATGGGTATCATCCTGAAACGGTCTGTCATTGTCAAGCCGCTCCGAACCGCTCCTCCTGTACCTTGCAGTATAATCGGGATCCGTAGGCTCGTAATCCTTAACCTCCCGATATGCCTGCAATATTGTCAGTACATCGCAGTATTTCACGTAAAAATCAAACCATGATCCTATCGTATCATCGGGATACTGGATACGAAACAGCATGGTCTTATGAAGACTGTCGGGATCCACAAAGCACGAAATGTCATCCACCATCACGGTAACGTTCTTAGGCACAAAGCCATGCTTTATCAGTGTCTTAAGGATATGCACATGCTCGGCCGGTAATGCCTCCGATGAACACATATTGTAATACTTTCCGTCAGGCAGTGCTTCAACATCCGTAAATCCTGCCCTTGATGAACCGAACAGCAGTGAATCGAACTCATCCTTATGATGAAGGATATACCTTGTCTTTATGAAATTTTTATTTGCTTCAATGCCGTTGTTCCTCGGATATTCGTAGTGAAAGATGTTATACGGATCGATCACCACACCTATCACTATGAAAAAGGACAGCACGATCACAGCAAATATCGTGAACTTAATTACAAATTTCTTCATTGTTTATCCTTGAAGTATTATATACACACCCTAGAACTTAAAATAAATGAATTCCTGTGCGTATGAATTATTCACCTTCAGCGCTATTACAACGATAGCGGATACTACATATACAGCGAACCTGAACACGGGGTTCAGACGGTTCATCTCCTTGAGAAGGTCCTTCTTTTCATTGAAATGATCATATATCATGAGAAGGAGGATCGCGCCTGTAGTCTTAACAACCGACTTACCGCTCATGGTCATCTGAGCCATTGCACCCTTTAATGAAAAGTCGGTAAACATGCTCCTTACAACATACAGAGCCTCGGAGATCGAGTTCGCCCTGAAGAACATCCACGCATAACTTACAATGCAGAAGGTCAGCAGGGTAAGCAGCAGCTTCACCGGACCCTTAAGTGCCTTCTCCTTTTCCCTTGTAAGACCAACGGCTTCTTTTATCCTGTTCTCAATGATCTGGCATACTCCGTGTATCCCGCCCCACAGTACAAAGGTCCAGCTCGCACCGTGCCACAGTCCACTGCACAGGAAGGTAATAAGCAGGTTGATATCGCGTCTTACCTTTGAGCATCTGTTACCGCCAAGAGGAATATATACATAATCCCTGAACCATGTGGACAACGAGATATGCCACCTGCCCCAGAATTCCTTAATGCTTCCGGCAAGATAAGGCTGTCTGAAATTGGAAATAAGATCGAACCCCAGCATCCTTGCAACGCCTACAGCCATATCCGAATAACCCGAGAAATCACAGTATATCTGGAAGGTATAGAGAAGTGTTGCCCAGGCAAAGCATATTCCGTAATGCTCGGGAACCTTGTTGAAGACCTCATCGACATATTTGGTCATCATATCCGCTATGACGATCTTCTTAATGAGTCCGAGCAGGAGAAGCCTGGCTCCATAAACAACCGAATCGTAATCGAAGGTTTTCTCCCTGTCTATCTGAGGGATGAAATGTCCGGCGCGTTCGATGGGACCTGATGATATATTGGGAAAGAAAGATACGAAGATCGCATATTTGCCGAAATGTCTCTCGGCCTTCACCTTACCCTTATAAACATCAGCTATGTACCCGACTGCCATAAAGGTATAGAAAGAGATACCTACCGGCATGATAAGCTTAAGCGTAGTCTCCTGCATCGGAATGCTGAGAACATTAAGCACCTTTGCAAAAGTGTAGAGAGCAAAATTTAGATACTTAAACACAAGTAACAGGGATAATGTGACTATTACCCCTGTAATCATTATCGTCTTTTTCTTTTTGATGTCTTCCTGACCCTCGATCCGTATTCCGCATATATATGACGCAACCATGGTCACAAGGATCACAGCCAGATATCTTACATCATAGCATATATAAAACCAGGCATTTGCGCACAGGATAGCGATCCATCTGTATTTATGCGGTATGAGCCAATATACCAGGAAGACGACAGTCATGAAAACCGCAAATGCAGCCGTACTGAATAACATCTTAAGCCTCCGCCAGTTTATTGAGCCTCTCCCTTTCGGCAAAGCTCATTCCGCCTCCCCGAAGGTCTATCACGGGACCGCCCGTTCCCAGTATGTAATCCTTGGTTATCGTAACCCTTCCGATATTGTCATCCTTGGGTATCTCATACATGATATCAAGCATCAGATCCTCTATTATTGATCTTAGAGCTCTCGCGCCCGTATCCTTCTCCATTGCCTTCTTGGCAATCTCATGAAGTGCCTCTTCATCAAAGTCAAGCTCCACCTCATCCATTGCAAGCAGCTTCTGATACTGTTTGATGATCGCATTCTTTGGCTCCTTAAGAACATCAACAAGCATATCCTCATTAAGTCCCTCCATCGGAGCTATGATCGGAAGTCTTCCGACAAACTCGGGGATCATACCGAACTTCTTGATATCCTCCACCGTTACATCCTTAAGGATATCCTTGCGCTTGTCCAGTGCATCCTTAAGCTCTGCATTAAATCCGATCGATGTCTGCTTGCGGAGTCTCTGCTTTATTATCTCATCAAGATCGGGAAAAGCACCGCCGCAGATAAACAGAATATTCTTTGTATTAACAGTGGTAAGCGGCACCATGGCATTCTTGGAATTGGATCCCACCGGAACCTCTATCTCACTGCCTTCAAGCAGCTTGAGCATTCCCTGCTGCACCGATTCGCCGGAAACATCCCTTGAATGCGTATTCTGCTTTTTGGCTATCTTATCTATCTCATCTATGAAAATGATACCGGTCTCTGCCTTCTCAACATCATTGTCGGCAGCAGCCAGCAGCTTGCTTACAACACTCTCGATATCATCACCTATATATCCTGCTTCCGTAAGAGATGTAGCATCGGCGATCGCAAGCGGCACATCCAGAAGCCTGGCCAGTGTCTTGACAAGATATGTCTTACCGCAGCCGGTAGGCCCTATGAGGAGCATGTTCGACTTCTCTATATCAACGTCCTTGAATTCCTCTCCGAACTTGTCCTTACGGAATTCCTCCGCCGCTATCCTCTTGTAATGATTGTATACCGCAACCGAAATCTTCTTCTTGGCATTTTCCTGTCCGATCACATACTCATCAAGCATTTCCTTGATCTTATGCGGCTGGGGGATCTTGCTCAGATCTACCAGGGGAGTGGTTCTCTTCCCCTTTTTCTTCACCTTGGTCCTCTGGCCGAATAAGCCCGGAATATCGGACATATTAAGAAAACTGATACCCGGAAATCCCTGATATGCCCCATTGTCAATACTGCTGCCTCCGTCGGTATCCCCCTTATCACCATCAGGATCATCATTGCCGGCCTCGGGACTGTCTCCGCCTGCTGCCGCTTCCTTCATTTCCTTAAGAGCATCGGCTGACTGCTTATTAAGATCACCGAATATACTTCCGAGCGGTACTCCGCCTCCGGAAGTCTTTGCGCTGTTCTCATCGGAAGATGCGGACGGATTGGAATTGGAACCGTTCATATTGAACGGATTTAGTGACAGAGGTGAAAAGCCGAACTGTCCCATAGTATCCATAGTCTTATGCATACAGTCCGAACAGACATACATACCGTCAAACAGCTTGAACATATCGCTGACCTGACTTTTGCCTCTTCTGCACATCTGGCAGTATACTTCGTAATCACCTTCGTTATTGTTATTGTTGTTATTATTATTGTTCTGATCTGACATGATCGATTTTCTCCTTAACTACCCTGTAATGCCTGTCAAAGGCACTCAAAAAATTCCTTATTCATGGCACATGCTTTTATCAGCCATTCAGGCAGCTTCCTGTATCTCTTTCCCAGGAAATACCCAAGATACCTGAAACAGCATCCCCATACAAACGGAATTATCAGGTATGGTTTTCCTTCCTTCTTAAAGAATGCATATGCCGATCTGATATATCTTACACCCTCCGATTCGGAGGATACACTTCCGAAAACCTCTGGATGCATGGCCTGTGATACCGCCAGGTCGAAGTTACGGTGAAGCTGCTGCATCGGGGTGTATTCATGTGTATGAATGACTCCTGCATCAGCCGCATAGTAAATCTTATATCCGTTCACTATAAGCTTGTGGGCATAGATCATATCCTCATTGAAGATCGTTTTCCTGACAAACCCTCCGAGCTTATCGTAAATATCCTTCCTGTATGCGGCACAGACATTGGAACAGAAGAAGGTCTTGATACCAAGCTTCTCCAGATCCTCTTCACCCTTAAGGACCGGTTTGTCGGGATAATTAAATCCTCTTGTAAAACGCTCGGCAGGACTTGAACTGTCCGACGGAAGCTGTCTTGCATATGCCGCTCCGACCGTATCATCCTCTTCAAATATCCCTGTCAGCTTCTCAAGCATATGCTTATCCGCCGGAACGGCATCCATTGTCATATATACAAGGATATCGGCTCCTGACTTTTCCGCTGCCATGGCCCTGGTTCCGCCATGATCGAACTCACTTTTTTCAAGCTCATACACTTTAAATCCGGTTCCGCCTGATGCATCCGAGCAGGAAACCGCTGTCCCCGTCATACGAAGTTCATCCGGGAACCGGTCATCCCTGCCGGTCTTCGTGTACATGATGATCAGATTATCGGGCTTAACCGTCTGATCTGCCAATCCCATCAGCAGTGCCTTGAACTTTTCATCCGGTTTATATACAGGAATTACTATATCAATATGCATTTTCATTAATAAATCCCCTGAAGAATGTCAGGAACAGTATCTTTATATCAAATCCCATTGTCCAGTTCTCAAGGTAATAAAGATCATATTCTATCCTCTTCTCGATCGAGGTATCGCCGCGCAGACCGTTGATCTGTGCCCAGCCCGTCATCCCGGGACGCACCTGATGCTTGATCATGTATCTGGGAACGGTCTCCCTGAACTGCTCAACGAACATTGGACGCTCCGGACGCGGACCGACAAGACTCATCTTACCGGCAAACACATTAAACAGCTGCGGGAGCTCATCAATACTGGTCCTTCGCAAAAAACGGCCTACTCCGGTCACTCTCGGATCATCCTTTATCGTCCAGCCGTTGTCATCCTCATCCTTATCTTCCTGTGCCGTCATGGTACGGAATTTGTACATTTTAAAAGGTTTATTGTGAAGGCCCACCCTCTCCTGTACAAATATAACGGGACCCGGACTGCTCAGCCTTACCAATACGGCACATACGATCATGAGCGGTGATGCAATGATTATACCAAAGAACGAGCCCACAATATCCACTATCCTCTTCATTACCGCATTTACGGTATTTGTAAGCGGAACATGACGGATATTGATAACGGGAAGCCCCTGAAGATCCTCCGTATAGGGCTTATTGGGTATGATACCCGTGTAATCGGGAATGAACTTCGTATGTACTCCCGACTTCTCACACATATTTACAATTTCCTCAAGACGCGAGTATTCCTTAAGGCTTAAGGTTATTGCTATCTCATCCAGCTTGTTTTCTTCCAGGATCATCTGCAGGTTATCTATGACTCCCATAACCTTGATCCCCTTATACATCGTACCCCGTTCCACATGATCATCAAGAATGCCACGGACTACATATCCCCACTGCGGATTCAGGCGTATCCTGTTTATATATGACTCTGCCGATTTCGAATATCCGACCAGAAGGACATATTTAAGATTGTATCCTCTCTTCCTGAAGAACCGCAGTATATACCTGATGATGTTGCGGACGAACGTCTCCATGAAGATGTTCACAGCCCAGAATATCAGGATCATCTCACGTGAGAAATGAGTCTGTCTCATCATGTACATTGCTACGATAAGACCGAGACTTCCCACCGTATTGGCCTGTATAATATTGTAGAATTCCTTCTTACGTCCCGATGCCCTCTTACTGTTATACAGATTGAAGAAGTAATACAGAAGAAGATATGCAGGTATAACAAAGTACAGTACTCTCCTGAAATAACTTACGGGGAGACTCATTGAATAATCTATCCAGCCGCTCTTGAACTTAAGCCACCATGACAGCCAGTAGCTGCCTGCGATTATTCCGGCATCGACAAATACATGTATTCTGTTAAATAAGGTCTGATTGTCTTTGATCATAATCCTTCACCGGTTCAGCCCAGGAAACGTATAAACATATTTCTCCACAATTCGAACTGAATCCTTATATAATTACCGAGGTTTTCATTTCTGAAAGGATACTTTCTGCCCTTTACACACAGCATCAATCCTTTTCCAAGCCCCCTGATATATGTTAAACCTTCACCCTTTCCTGCGAAAAACAGTGTTTTGACAAATGTTCCCACAGCCAGAAAAGGAAGATTTAAAACAAGCTGTAACAAAGGCATATTCTTGTATGCCACATACACATTGTTTCGGGACGAAAGATCTATCTTAAACCTGTTGTATCTTGAACCGCTTATCCCGCTTCCGGCATGATATACGGATGCCGAAGGCTCATAGAAGTTCCTGTAACCGTTTATCCTCGCCCTGTATCCTATATCAACGTCCTCAAGATAAGCGAAATGCTCTTCATCAAAGTAACCGATCTCATCAAATACCGATCTTCTGTATATCGCAGCACCCGCACATGCAGAGAATATCTCCGCTTTCTTATCATATTCCGAAGACGGTCTGTCCTTACCTCTTGCAAAAGCCCAGCCGAGACAGCAGTACATATCTCCCGCGGAATCAATAAGCTCGGGGTCAGACATCTTAAGCATCCTGGAACTCACCGAAAAGATACCGTCATCCTTCCCAATCGCCTCTGCAAGCCTTGAGATAAAATCCCTGAATACCCTTGTATCATTATTAAGTAGTATAACATATTTCCCGCGTGATGCCCTGATCCCTTCATTGACTGCCCTTGAGAACCCGTAATTCCTGTCAAGCATTATAAGCCTCGCTGCAGGACAGCATTCCTTTATTATCTCAATACCGTCATCCGTGGATGCATTATCAACAATTATTATTTCCGCCTCGCCGTGCTCATACTCCGCCACAGCCTCATTAAGAGATGCAAGGCAGTCCCTTAAATACTTACTTCCGTTATAATTGGGTATTATTACGCTGACCCCGGCCATGCTCACTGCTTCCTCATTCATCTGCATCTCTCAATCTTACGCTATCGTTTTCGTTTAAATACGGCAAACGGATCATATACCGAGATAAATCTGTCAGAAAATACCGGCTTATCGATATACTCAACAGCAGCTTTCTTGATCATCATACAGTCAGCCGCAAGACCGTCTACCTTATGCTGTATGGACGCCCTGTGGTGATATCCGGAATAATTGCCATTCATACCCCTGTATGCCGCATTAAGCTTTCCCGACTCGTCAAACATATATCCCGCACTGTCTATTGCACCGCGCTTGTTCAGTATCTTGCCTCCAACAGCACCAACTTCCTCTCGGGCAAGCATTCCGGCAAGCTCCGTAAGATAGTCCTTTGTAACGGGTTTTATATCATTTCCCATGATCATTATGTAATCTTCTTCGATCGCCTTAAAGCCGTCGGCAGTCAGATAATCCCATTCTTCCTTGGTAAGCTCTTTTATCTTGGGTGAATTAACCTCATACCTGACTCTGTAAAATCCAAGATGTGCGGTATCGGTCACCGATGCCTTGATCTTAAGCCTCTCAAGATGGTCTCTTACCGCCTTCTTTCCGGCCTCATATGCGTACAGCTTACTGTCCGGATTCTCGGCAGTTGATGTTTCACTGGATCTCCAGTGATACAGCACCTTGGGAATATGATATATCTCATCGGGCTTCAGCTGTTCCACACACCTGAAAATAAAATCATGATCCTGCGCCCCGTTATACTCGCTCCGAAAACCTCCCGCCTTACGGGCAACGGCCGTCTTAACCACGAAAAAGTGGCAGATATAATTGTTGCTCCTGAGAAGATCTATATCAAAACCGGGCTTAATATGATGGTCAAAATACCTTGTTCCTTCTTCATCGGTCTTATCTTCATCCGAATAGAATGCCTTAAACCTGCTGGTATAGATATTTCCGTCTCTCTCAATACCCGCTTCCAATGCCTCCATTATTTCATACAGAGCATTGGGCGTAAGGACATCATCATGGTCGAGCAGTCCGACATAATCACCCGAAGCCATTACCAAAGCACCGTTTGAATTACCTGCTATACCCCTGTTTGCGTTGAGCCTCTGATAACGTATCTTCTTACCGGTCTGCTCATCCAGTCCGTTACGGTAAGACTTCAGGGTTTCATTTACCGTTTCCGTCGTACTTCCGTCCGCTATGCACAGCTCCCAGTTCATATAGGTCTGTTCCACCACCGAATCAAGCATCTCCTTAAAGGCTGCCGGATCAGTGTTATATGCGGGAACCAGTATGCTGAATCTGTAGTTATGAAAGAACTTCCTGTTCCTCTGTCTTTCGAGTTCGGATCGTTCAGGCCTCTCGGACAGCACCCTGCCGGTATAGTACTTTTCATCATCATCACGTTCGAGACGTTCCATAACCTTGAAATATGTCTTCTTGGCCCCGTTCCGTTTAAGATAACTGATTGCCCGTTTCATATTAAATTGGTTCAGTCTGTCAGTTATTCCCATCGCACCTGCTCTTTTTACATATATCCTTAAGTTCGTCTACAGTCCTGTTAAGAAATTCATCCGGTCTTACCGTCCTGTCATCCACGTAAAAGCCGTTGTGTCCGGGCCAGGGCTTCCCGTAGATTATCTCATCATACGGAATATCCCATTTCATAAGCCATTCCAGTATAACCTTGGCCGTATTGGCATTTATAAGACCGATGTTTCCGTTGTAAGTGTTCATGTTCCGGGATGTGAACAATACTATCCTCGCACCCTGTTTCTTGTACTCACGGATCCTTTCCACCATTTCGGCATAAGGTACCATGTCCTCATATCTCTCATCTGTCCCTTTTATCGGACACAATGTTCCGTCTATGTCAAAGATGAAGGTTAATGCATCATTTTCCATCTTTACAAATCTCCCTTTTCCGTTTCATCCATTATCCGTATCGCATTCAGAATAAACCCAAGTACCTTCTTCTCCCTGTCAATATGAAGCGGAAGCATTGACAGAAACAGCGATGCCTCATACAGCCTGATCAGCCTGACGTCAATATCATTTCCATGCAGATACTCATAGAATATTTTGATATATCTGTCATTGTCACTGTCTATATCAAGCTTCAGCTTCATTCCGGCATCAACTGATATCTCATACTGATCGCTGTTAAAATAATCATATGACCCGCAGATCGAATGCGACAGCTTGGCTATGTCATAATACGGATTCATATACATTTCATCTTCAGTCATCGCTCCCTTTGGATCGATAAGACGAAGCAGCCTCGCGTCATGATTGTACAGGATATTCGAAAAACACAGATCACCGTGTCCCACTGCCATAAGCTTCATGAACCTACGCCCTCCGGTGATACTCTCATACAGCCCCCTGTATCTGTCCACGATCTCATCTATATTCCTGTAATCCGTACCTGTCGCTATATAATCACTTATCCTGTCATAGCCCTTAAGACCCTTGAGAGTCTCTGTCCGTTCAACAACCTTGTCTATATACAGGGACTTTGCGTTGCTGTTGTATTCATCATCGCTTACCTGCTTTACTTTCCTGCTTTTGATGAAATGGAACAGCCGCTCCATGATCGCCCTGAATTCTTCCTCATCTATTGCCCCGTGAACATACCTGATGGCAAGGTCCGTCATGTGATACCGCTCTATGGAATATGATGCACTGTCAGCTCCTTCTTTGTAATCATATACCGTGGCGAACCACTGCTTCATTTCGGGCGGCAGAAGAGTAAAATAGGTATATTCCCTTCTCAGCTTATCGACACCGGCCGAGCGTTTTACCACAGTATAGTCATCACCCTCAAGTGCGTTAAAGAACCTTGCGTCAAATCCGCTCGTTATAAAGGTTCTGAAATTTCCGGCATCCGCGAGGGAAATGAAGGCTGACGAAACGATCCTCTCATATTCCTCTTCATCAGATATATTCCGCTGTGCTTTATATGCATCAAACGAAGGATAGATCACTGCTGCGATCCTGTCTTCACAGATGACCGAATAATTCTCCTTAACATATAATGACTTCTCAAGAAGTACATTGACCGCTTCTATATCAGCAGTCTCAAAATCCGAATACAGCTTAAATACAGCCGGTCCGGCAGAAACATCAACATTTTTAAGCGCTTCGGTATCGCTTGCCGCAATAAAGGCTTCCACATGTTTAAGCCCCGCAAGCCTGTCCCCGGTCCTCTGTCTTAAGGACAACCGCTTGAAAATGATATTTCCGAAGCTCTTTCGTCCGGTTATCTGACTTATTTCCTGACCGGGCTTTCTTGAATCATCATATATTATCAAAACCTTACGCATATATCTAACCCTCTCTGCTCCTGACCTGTTTCGATCTGTATCTGTTCCTGTCTGCCAGGGCAGCCGCCAGAGCAGGCACGGTAAATATCGCCATCACGATAATACTGAACCATGTATACTTCCCCTGCAGCTCACTGTGTGCAGTTGAAAGTATTGACGTAATGTAGTCCGAAAAATCACCTGCGTCAAAAGGAATACCGAGTACCCCCGCAATAAAAAACAGCAGTCCGCCTTCAAGCACCCACGCACCAAAGGACATAAGCGCTATCAGGGCATATCTCCCGGAAACCAGCTTCCTTACATATTCATATCCGTTGTTAAGCACCTCGAGCCATCTTAACACAGTCATTGAGTTCCTTGATTCACGGTTTATGATTATGTACTTATTAAGGTACTTATATGCCGCGGGAAACATCGCAAACACAAAAATCACAACGGCAACAAACACAAACAGAAATACAGACACCGCAGATATACCGGACGGATACAGTGCATGGAGCGGCAAAAGGATAAATACCAGTGCAAGTGTATCAAAGAACCTGTCTACCACCACACCCGCAATACCCACACCCGGGTTCCCCGTAAGCCTTGAATATACGATCATCCTGTATATCTCGCCAAGCTTAAACGGGACGATCAGGTTGAGCAGTGTCGTCCTGCAGTAGGCTGCAACAAATCTTATAAACGTTATCTTATTCTCCACAAGCACAAGATACATACGGAACATCTTGACTGTATGTATCAGGAAAAACCATACTACACACAGTATGCCTGCCAACACCAACTTAATCATATCCAATCATCCACCGCTATGCTATGATCTCAGCCCTGTACTCCGGTATTACTACTTCCCTGTACTCTCCTGTTATCACATCCGGATTTCTTCGATAATCTCTGAGCATCTTAAGTACCGTGACCGCCTGATTTACCATCTTCACGTTACTGACCTGATCATCCTCCCGCCATGATATCGGATAAAACCTGATATCATGTCCATAGTAGCCTGCTGCCAGGATCATACAGTAATTAAACATGAGATTGTCCGGAAACTTCTCGTAATATCTGTCCTTAAGCATATTGACATTGTAAATATTAAGTCCCGAACCAAGATCGTATATCTTATTCCGTACCACCGACGCAAAGAGAAAATCATAAATAATATTCCCGAAGGTCCGGAACAGTGAATATCCCTTAAGCTTCGAACCGACCATAAACCTTGCTCCGAGCACACAGTCATGCTTCCGGTAATACCTGTTCTTAAAGACCGGCAGGAAATCCTTTATTGAGCCCTGATCGTCACCGTGCAGGACCACCACATATTCAAAGCCGTTATTAACCGCATAATCAAACGCCACCTTGTGCGATCCGCCCAGCCCGTAATTGTCTTTATTCCTGAGCAGGGATACCGGTATTTCCTTATGCTGCCTTATGTATGCGGCAACCAGCATCTCGGTATTGTCAGTACTGCGGTTATTAACCACGATTATCTCCGATATATACTCAAGCACCTCGCTGTCGAACTGCTCGAGCACCCTGATTATCTGATTCTCGCAATTGTATGCCGGTATAAAAACAAGTATTTTATCCATGCTAATACCTCACCAGATCACCGTTTTCGTTAAAATCAACGGGTTCAACCTTCATTTCTTCCTCGGTATATTCAAAGCCTTCGGGTACATATACTTCATCATCCCTGTAATTGTACAGGCACATTTCTTTTCCGTTAAGTGTATAGTATGCTGCACTCTTGGCCGCTTCCTTTCCCGCAAGATTGAGGGCCGACTGATTGTAATGGTACTCATCAACCATATACTCGGTACTCACTCCGTTAAGTACTGTAGTAGCCAGTGCGTAATACCCGCTCACCTTACACATATTGATCTGAGAATAGACTATATTGTCAAAAAAGCGCCTGCCGGTAAGTGTTCGTCCGGGCGTTATGATAAACACCTTCTGAAGACCTCCTATGAAGAGCGGACGGATGATATTATCCATATTCTGATTATACAGTTCCGGTGTCAGTCCGTCTTCCGCATCCGACTCACCCTGCAGCCATATAACATACTGCTTCCGGATATAATAGTCATTACTCTCAAGCCATACCTGAGCCCTTTTCTGCCTCTCGGCAAAATCATGCATTACAGGCTGACTCATCCAGAATGCAGTGTCCCTGCCTCCCGATGATGCCGATACGGCAACGACAGGTACTCCGGTCAGTTCATAATATTCATTTATAAAGGCCGACACAAGCGATCCTCTCTTTGCTATCGGATAATCCTCTATCGCTCCGGGTACATTCTCGTTTATGCCGAAGGGCTCTTCAACAGGATAAAGCCTCGTCGGATCCGAAATAGCCCTGAATTCATATCCGTGACCTTCGGGAACCTTGGGAGCATAGTCCACATTACCTCCGGTACCCGACATATTACTCTGCCCCATGAACATAATAAGATCAACTATGATCTTGCCGTCTTCGGTACGAAGCACCTGATCCTTTTCATCAACCACTTCGTTAACCTCTTCATCTTCCTCAGGCTCTTCTCCCGCCGGTATGGATGAATATGCCACCGCATCCTCTGCATCGACATTGAGCATTGTGCTGTCCGTATCATCAACAGCATTTTCCGTATTGTCATCGGATACAGTCGTACTATCTGCCGTATCTTTCACGGGATCGGCATTTTCCTGTATATCAATATTGGTTAAATCCTTTGTATCTTCAGCTCCGCACCCCGACAGCACAACCCCCAGCATCAGCATTACAGCAGCAGTCAACGATACTATTCTTTTATACTTATTCATATATATCACACCCTGTTAATTCTTTTTCTCCAATATCATCTTTCGGCTTATGAAGTTATATACCATCACAAGAGCTGTGGCAAATATCTTGGCAAAGAACTCTGCCAGCTCCTGAACACTCGCGACCGCATTAACTCCTTTCGAAGCGATAAAGCCGTATATAGCCTCATGTATGGAATGTATCCATCCGATATGGGCATCCATACCCTCAACATAAAGCAACAGAAACAGTTCATTAAGTACAAGTCCTATAAGACTCAGCACCAGAAATATGGTGAACTCCTTCTGCCTGCTCGTATCCTCTCTTCTTTCGAACACGAACTTCATGCTGGCCAGATAATTAAAGATCAGCGATATGGAAAAGCCCAGAACCCCGGCAACTATATAACCCTTCTCAAAAGGAAGCAGCTTATTTGCGATCGTATATACCGCAAAATCTATAAGAAACGCTATTCCTCCTACAACTCCGAATTTAAGTATCTGTTCAATCAGCTTCTTTTTTTTGTTCCCCTTTTCATTATTTACCTGCTGGTCTGCAGCAGTCTTTGAAGTACTCAATTGACACTCTCCTCTCTGTTACTTGATTCTTATAAAAAATATAAAACAAAAATGCCCCTTCTACATTTTCCTGTTAAGTTCCCTGAAATCCTTAAGCGACTGACGTCCTATCTTAAATATCCTCTTAAGATTTATTGAATTCACGCCTCCCTGTCTTGGCCGGAAGGTTATCGGAATGTACTTGATCTTGCGAAGATGTTTTGTAAACAGTACGGTTATCAGTACATTTGACAGGAAGAAATCTTTAGGTACAAGACCGATCTCCTCCTTCAGGACAGAAGCCCTCATAAGCCTGTACGGAGTATTGGCGTCTGTAACGCTGACATGAAAGCACATACCGATCACGAGCTTAAGGACCTTGGTGACGATAACCCTTGACAACCCGTCCTCTCTGTGATTCCGGTGACCGATCAGCATATCATAACTGTTTCTCTCATTCCAGAACGCGTCAAATTCGGACGCATAGGTCTGTCCGTCGGAATCAGTCTGAAATATGTACTCCGCTCCCTGTTTAAGAGCATAATCGTATCCGTACAGTATGGTTGAACCATGCCCGCCGTTCTCCTTATCAAGAACAACAAGCTTAGGATGCTCCTTCTGTAATTCCTTTAATACATTTAAGGTATTATCCCTGCTTCCGTCATTCACGACAACAAGACGGCTGTCGCCGCTCCTTACATCCACTATCGGATACCAGTCCGCTATTACCTGTCTTATATTCTCTTCTTCATTATAAGCCGGTATAACAATATACAGGCTGTCTTCCTTAACCATATTTATAATATACTTTCCTCTTCTATTTCATGTCCTTCAACAGTCCGGAAACAACAATCCCGGTAACAGTTAATGTAAATGCATAATACAATATCCCAACCACTATCTTCGACGGTATTGATTCCGAAAACAACCTCAGTCCGAAGAATACAGCCACGGTCACAACTCCATATCCTGTCTTAAGAAACAGGCTCCTCTCCTTTGCAAGGTAAAATGCAAGCACCGTTACCATTACAAAGAAATCATAAGTCCTGTGATAGGTTATTATAAGCGACCAGAGTATAAGCACACTTATAAGCTCATTGCCGGCAGGATCATTCATCATCCGTTCATATGCAGCATTATCACTGTCGTTCTTATCCTGCATTTGTTTCATCCTTCCAAGCATCACAGATAAGATGAGCAGAAATACCATCACAGCAAATGCCAGTACATATGCAAAAGGTGAACCTCCAAGAAGTGCACCGAAATCCAGGCCACCCTCTGCGGCAAGAGCGCTTGAAACCTTAAGCGGTTTGATCAGCATATTTATAAAGCTGTCTCCAAGCCACCAAGCCGATACAGCTGTAAGGATCACATGCATAAACACCGATACAGCTATCTGCGCATACCTCTTCCTGTACACAAAATAAAGACACAGAGGTACTGTCAGTGTGTACTTGAAATAACAGACAAACAGGCACAGCACGGTTCCCGCAAAAGCCGCTCTTCTGTCTTTTTGCGTGTCAGACCACACCGCAAGGAGAAAGAAGAAAAAAGCAAACAGGGTATGCTGCCCGACACCGAGCTGATTCCTGTACGGCGTACCTGCTATCATAAGAAGCATAAATACCGCATATATATCCTTATCCGCAGTTCTTAAAAAGGTTTTTCTCAATAAGAATACGATCCCTGCCGTAAACAGCAGATTTGATACTATCCACGCATACCTTGCCGCAAGAGGCGGTAAAAAGGTATATGGAATTAAAAGCATCAAAAGGGATGGAAACTGGTTAGCTTCCATCTGAAGGTAATAATCCCCAAAACCGTAAGCATCAGGTATTCCGCCGGGATGCATGGATTCATCATAGGGATTTATTCTCATTGTAAATGCCTTGGCAGCGTCCCACTGGAAATCCTGACTGAATTCCACCGCATTCCTTATTCCCTGCACCAGAGAGACGAGAGCCATGAGTGTAAGAAGAACCAGTACGGTCCTTCTTACCCATTCTCTGCTCCAAAGCTTTGTAAACAGCTCGTTCATTATTTCTTACACGGCAATAACTTAAATGGCAGCTATAACCGCATCCTTTAATTCCGTAAGCTTGGCATCGGCATCCTCCAGGCTGTCTCCCTTGATACCCATATAGAACTTGATCTTGGGTTCGGTTCCCGAAGGTCTTGCACAGCACCACGAATTATTTTCAAGCTCGAAATACAGAACATTCGATTCGGGCAGTCCGGTCTCGGATTTAGCGCCGGTAGCCATATCAATGACCTCATTCTTCTTGTAATCCCTGAACTGAAGCACCTTAAGACCGGCAAATTCCTTAGGAGGATTGCTGCGGAGCTTATCCATTATGTTCTGTATTTCCTGTGCTCCTTCAATTCCCTTCATCGTGAGGGTGTGGATACCCTCCTTGAAGAAGCCGTACTTCTTATAAATATTGATCATCTGATCCCATACGGTCATGCCCTTGCTCTTACACCATGCAGCAACCTCGCACAGGCACATTACAGCAACGATCGCATCCTTGTCCCTTGCATGTGTCCCGGCCAGACATCCGTAGCTCTCCTCAAGGCCGAATACATAATTGTATGTATTGTTCTCCTCGAACCACTTGATCTGCTCACCGATATACTTAAAGCCGGTAAGCACCTCTATCAGCTTGACATTATATGCTTCACACATGGGATCCGCAAGATTGGTCGTTACTATCGTCTTAACAAGCGCCGGATTCTTCGGCATTGTTCCGCCTGCGGCACGCTCCCTTAAGATATATTCCGCGATGAGCATTCCCGACATATTTCCGGTAAATGGTATATATTCGCCTGTTGCGGTGTCCTTTGCATAAATACCCAGACGATCCGCATCGGGATCCGTTGCCAGTACGATATCGGCATCCTTTTCCTTCGCAAGCTTAAGTGCAAGCGTGAAGGCCTTGGGATCTTCCGGATTGGGATACTCCAGTGTAGTGAAATCAGGATCCGGATTCTCCTGCTCGGGAACAATAAATACCTTTTTGAAGCCAAGCTCGGAAAGTATACGTCTTACCGGAAGATTTCCCGTACCGTTAAACGGTGTATATACGATCTTGATATCATCAGCCATCTCTTTTATAACCTCGGGATGGATTATCTGCTTCTTAAGCTCTTCCATGTACGGATCATCTATGTCTTTATCAATAGGATTGTAGAGTCCCTTTGCAACAGCCTCCTCCTTATCCATTGTCTTAACATCATTGTAATCGGTTACGGCCTTAACCTCATTGATGATGTCAACATCCCTGGGGGATGTGATCTGTGCACCGTCTTCCCAATAAGCCTTATATCCGTTGTATTCCGGCGGATTGTGGCTTGCTGTCACCATGATACCTGCCGTACATTTAAGCTTCCTTACAGCATACGAAAGTACAGGTGTTGGGCGAAGTGAAGTAAACACATAAGCCTTGATACCGTTGGCATTGAGGCAGAGCGCCGCTTCATCCGCAAATTCAGGCGACATACGTCTTGAATCGTATGATATCGCAACTCCCTTTTCCTGTGCTCCCTGCTTTATAATATAATTGGCCAGTCCCTGGGTTGCCTTTCTGACAGTATAGATATTCATCCTGTTGGTTCCGGCTCCGATAACTCCTCTCAGTCCTCCCGTTCCGAACTCAAGATCCTTATAAAACCTCTCCTCGATCTCGGTCTCATTGTCTTCGATGGAAGCAAGCTCCTTTTTTGTAGCCTCATCAAAGTACGGATCCTCTCTCCAATACTTGTACTGATCCATATAACCCATAGTTATACCTCCTTTTTGTTATCTTCAACCTGAAAAAGCCGGCTGGTTTATTTATCTACGACACCATTGATTTGGGGTCGCCTTTAAGAACAAAGTTACTGTAGTCAAGCGAAAAATTGGGATTGAAGTACGGGTCCCCCTTTTCAAGCTCTTCCTTCCAGATACTCTTAAACAGTTCACATTCCTTATTATAGCGGTCCGCATGCTGCTTATCAGCCCTGCCTATCTCATCACTTCCGCGGGAGCGTGATTCGTAATGGAACAGCTCCGCAAAGGGAGTAAACACATTCAGAAGTCCCTTTTTCCTGAGCTTAAGGCAGTAGTCCACATCATTAAGAGCCACCTTAAGATCCTCATTGAGTCCTCCCACCGAATCAAAATCGGCCTTTGATGTCATAAGACAGGCTCCCGTGACTGCCGATACGTTCTGCGCATAGCATAACCGCCCCATATATCCGAGGTTATCCTTACTCATACGATAATGCGAATGACCTGCCGTCCTGTGTGCTCCGAGTCCCAGAACAATACCGGCATGCTGGATCGAGTAATCCTCATAATACAGCATGCATCCGACCGCTCCAACATCATCACGCTGTGCATACATCAGCATCTCTTCCAGCCATGTCCTCGTGACCACCTCGGTATCGTTGTTAAGAAGCACAATGTACTCACCCTTTGCATGGGATACCCCGAAATTGTTTATCGCCGAATAATTGAATTCACCCTCGTATCTGATCACATTTATCGACGGATGCTTCTGTATCGTTTCATAATATTCGAAGGTCTCCGGATCCGTGCTGTTATTCTCGACGACTATGACTTCGTAATTGTCATATGATGTCTTCTCAAGCAGTGAATCAAGGCATCTTCTCAGATCCGGAACATGATCCTTATTGGGTATGATTATCGATATAAGAGGCTTCGCAAGCAGCCTGTACCTAATCCTGAAGATAGTCTCAAAAGCTCTTGAACTCTCAATCTGAAAACCTTCAAACCCGCACTGTGTAAGATGTGCGGCCACCGCACCCTTGGCAGCATCGATCGCATAGGTCTTGGCATTTATGTCAGATGCCACGGAACCCGCATGGGAACGCCAGTAGTACAGTATCCTGGGCACATGGACGATCTTCTTCGCATTGTGCGTAAGCCTTAATATAAGATCATGATCCTGTGACCCGTCGAACTCAGATCTGAACAGTCCGGTGTTGTCGATAAGCTCCCTGGAAAATACGGAAAAATGACAGATATAATTATTGGCCCTCAGGTTATCGATAGCAAAATCGGGCTTGAAATGCAGAGTGACCATATCATCTATACTGTTACCCTTAAATGTGGTCTCGTCACAGTAAATATAGTCTGCCTCCTGTTCATCGATCACCTTCATATACTCATACAGTGCACAGGGATGCAGCAGATCGTCATGATCAAAGAGTCCTATATAATCACCCGTTGCCATTTCGAGGCATTTATTTGTATTTCCTGATATTCCGAGATTCTCCTCAAGCTTCCGATAAATGATCCTCTTATCCTTATCCGCGTAATCGCGGCAGATGCTGCCTACCTCTGCATGCTCATCATCCGATCCGTCGGCAAGACACAGTTCCCAGCCTTCATAGGTCTGTGCAATGACCGAATCGATCATTTCCGTAAGAAAACCCCTTGGAGTGTTGTACAGCGGAACAAGGATACTGAACCTGATCTCTCTGTTGAACTTCGTATTTCTCTGTTCATTCCTTGCCGCTTCATCAGGCATGCTGAGAGTTCCGTAGCTCTTATATGCCGCCCTCTCTATCCTTTTACTCTTTATCTTATCAAGCAGATTCCTGAGATTTCCGTAACGTTTTATCCTGGTTATCATATTCCTGAAATGGGAATATGCCAGCCTGAACGGGTATATACTCTTCCACAGCTTACTCTTTCTTATCTTGTCAAGCTTATATGTAAGATCCGCATTCTCGGCCTCAATATCAACCAGCTTCGAAGTGAGCTCTTCATTTTTCTTAAGCTCCTTCTCGTACAGCTCTTTGTAGTACTCACTCTTTAGCTGCTCTGTATCCTCTTGAAGGTTCATAATAATCTCCCAAAGCTACATATTTCTTCCCGGTCAGACCCGATCTCTTTATCACGGCGATCCTGTATATCTCGTCCTTGTTAAGAAGGCTCGAATTGATCTTGCACACAAAACCCGTCAGGAACAGGTTCTTCTCATTCACGAACACTACCGCAACATCTTCCCTGCTCACTTTGAATGTATCAAAGACAAGACACTCCCCGTTTTCCGGAACAAGAGCGATCTCCGTTGTATAAAGCGCATTGTCCCTCTTCGATAGAGTAGCCCAGCCTTCTATACAGTAATAATCCTCTTCATCCTTCATTATTCCCCGGAAGGTTCCGGTGCGCTCAATATTGAAATGTACCCTACCGCTTCCCTTATGTCTGCCGGCCGTCCTCTCTCCCTGCTCCGTGTTTCCTTCATCTTCCCTTACCATGGCGGTAAGCTTCAACCTTAACTTCTCATCCTCAACAAGCGAGCTCCGAAGTGATCTCACGGCATACTCGGGCATTATATTTACCGTATAATCAAGAGTATCCGAAATAAGATTTACCGAATAAAAAGGATCCCCGTCAGTAAGTATCCACGGATGAAGCTCATACAACAGCGTCCGTTCGTCCTTAAGCCGCCTGTATTTATTGTCATCCATATGATCCAGTCCCCTCGAAAGCGATTCATGATGGAACAGAATACATTCATTGAGCAGAACGTTCATATAGCCCTGTTCATACAGCCTGACGCACAGGTCTATATCATTGTAGCCAATACCCATTTTATCATTAAAACCGCCACATTTAAAGTACTTTTCACGTGTCAGCATGAGGCAGGCTCCTGTGACGGCAAGCACATTCAGATTAAATACATTTCTCCCGTAATAATAGGGCTTATCATCCGGATATGTGGCAAGCTTGTGCGTGGGACCGCAGTCAAGCCCTACCGCAACTCCCGTATGCTGTATGATGTTTCCGCCCGGATAATAAAGCTTCGCTCCGACAGCACCGGCATGAGCAAGTGATGCATAGGCATACATACGCTCCAGTGTATTATCATCCGTCAGTTCAATATCATCATTCAGGAAGAGGAACATATCACCGGCAGCCTCTCCGGCTCCCATATTACACATTACCGAATAGTTGAATTCCATCCTGTTGTAGATATATTTTACGGGGATCTCCTTTGGATAAACCCTGAGATAATCTTCGATCTTCAATCCTTCGGCACTGTTGCTTCCGTTATCCACAATGATTATCTCGATATGTTTATTATAAGACGGAACAAAGCATCGTCTTATACTTTCCAGGCAGGCGATAAGTATGTCGCTGTGATCCTTGGACGGAATGATCACCGACAGGTTCATCGAGTCATCAAAGGGTTTGATAACAATGTTATTGATAGCATTGTTATTGATAACGCTGTTATCTTTCCTTTCAAACACCTTGTCATAAGAGATATTTATTCCTCTTCTTATAAACGCATCATTTCTAAGCTTGATATATTTCTGTGACTGATTACGCCAGGTATATTCGGCATAGATCTCGTCATCATCCGCAGTCTCATCCATAATATGCTGTGCTATGACCGGAAGATGTACTATCCTTCCGGCAGCCTCCGATGCCCTTAAAAGAAAGTCATATCTGATCTCACTCTCTCCAGTCTGCTGTTCATATAACTGCAGGATATTTGCTTCCTCCATCATATTCTGCATGATACTGAGGGCAAGAGTCGTTCCGATCACGAACGAATCCCCTATATAGTTACAGTTAAGGAGCGTATCGGGAGACCAGTCAGGCTTGAAAAACGGTGCATGACGTTTGTCCGAAAGCACCCTGTCTTCATCCCAGTACAGAAGATTGAAATCATCATTTTCATTAATGAACGCAGCTATCTCATCAAGCTCATACTCACTGTCGGGATTGCTTAAAAGTATGTATTTTTTATCCGAAAAAATACTGCCGTAATCAGTACCGTACTGTCCGGACATAAGTCCCAGGAGGCTTTCTATAACGCAAAAAGGAGGGAAACCCTCTTCATGATGTTCCCCTCTTTTCACATTCTCATTACGGCAGAAAAAACCATACGGATCCGTCTGCTTCTTGATTTCTTCAGTATACTCTTCGATCAGTTTTTTCCTGTCAAATATGCTCATTTACATTTCCTTCGTAAGATATACTCAATAACGTTACCTTTCTAAGTCCTTCCGGAACCGGCTGTGCACCGTCCTTTTTTCTTCTAAGCACTTTATCGATCATAACCGGCTGCTTTTTCTTATGTTCTTCCCTTTCAACCGCCAGATTCTTAAGTATCTTAAACAACTCCTCATCCGGCGTGGAAACACTGTACTTAAGGCATATGGTCTTCTCTTTCCCCGGAAGGGCACGAAAATGCAGCTGCGGATCCATTGTATCAAACAGGATCGTCATATCCGGAAGAACTATACCGTTGGTAAGGAAAGATTCCAAATGCTGATCATTTCCGGCCTTATCCTTCAGTATGACCGAATCCAGCTTGAGCAGACATCTGTATTCTGTCGGATCAAACCTTAAGAAGGTCATATCGACGCTGAGCGGTATATCTATGGAAACATGGCCGTCATCCGTCTCGGCAAACATATATATCTGTCTGTCCTTTACGAATATCCCGTCATTGCTGTAATAAATCTCCGGATTGTTAAGATACTTTAATTTGAACTCTCTGGCAGCCGCCCTGCCCGCATCAACAGTTGCCACAGGCATAAGCTCATGCATAACCTCAAGGGAAGGAGCACCTTTTATTATATGAAGCTGGAAATGCTTCTCAAGTCTGGTGAAAAGATCCTTCTCAGCCTGTGATATCTTAAACTCCGAATAAAGATTGATACCGCGCTTTTTGATATAAGACATAAACGCACTTTTTCTGTGTGTCTGTATATAATAAAACAATGCACGGAAAATGATGAATTTGGCAGGTATCGGGAAAGAATATGTCCATTCATAATCGAGTACGGTCCACTCACCGTTCTCCTTCTTTACCCTGTCAAACACGATATTCGTAAATATCAGATCAAGATCCGACACGGCAGGAGCCTTATAATCATTATCAATATATTCACCGAACACCTCTCTGAAACCGTCGGTATTTTCATAGGTTTCGGTACTGATGGAGCAGATCATTGCTTCATACTGCTTCATCAGCAGCAGCATTCTTTCGTATTTACCTTCCTGCTCCAGATCATCAAGATAATTCTCAAGTGTGATCCCGTTAACGAATTCCAGTCCTATTCTTCCGGCAGTATCATCCCTGAAGCCTTCGGTCACAGATCCCGTATCCTCTTCATCTATGCGTCTGCACACATTCGGGGCAAAACCGGTACTCTCGAAAGCTTTTGCAAGCGCAAGATAATTAAGATATATCCTGTCAATATGGGCATTGGCTTCAGGACTTAACGCGATCTTATACACTTCCTTTTTCCTGCCCGGTTCGTCCGAAGCTATGATAGTTGCCGTACGGTATTCACTTGATCTCTCCGATGAATACTTGGCAAAAACCGGAAAAACTTCACTGTCCGGTATCTTATCTTCGGTGGCGATCACAAGAAACGAATTGGAAAAATCCGCAAACATATCCTCATTTATAAGAGTATCAAATACCTTTGTCTCATCAAAGGTTACCATCCTGTCCGCATCAAAATTGCGGATATTGGTATTAAGCTCGCTGCATTCGGGCAGCCAGTTGTCCGAATATATTACATTCGGAAGCTTGTAATCGGGATAAGGATAATAAAATCTCGAAGCATAACCGCTTTCCTCAAGCAGGCGTTTAAGCTTTTTCCTCGAAAATGTCCTGACACCCTCCGTACCCGGATAACCTTCGATTCCCTCATAGAAACGGCCGGTATGGTCCTCCTTGCAGCCTGCAAAATACTTAAGTCCCAGCTGATTCTCTATCGCTATGACAAGCTTTCCGCCTTCGGTAAGATGCGATCTTACCCTCTTAAGCATATCCCTGTACGGATCCTCGGAATTTATATAGCTTCCCGCATATTCAAGCACACCAATCAGTGTTATATAATCATATTTCCCGGTAAGCTCCGGCTCAATATCTTCGAAATTTCCTACGATTATCTCAATATTATCAAGCTCCCTGTGCCTGACCGCATTGATAGTGCTCCTCTTCTTACTCAGCTCAATACAGGTCACATGCCCCGCAAGCCTTGCAAGGCAGCCTGTTACCGCACCACATCCTGCACCTATCTCAAGAACCCTGTCAGTCTTCTTTATCGGAAGCCAGCTGCAGATGTTCTCACGGACATTGGACAGATGATACATAACTGACCACGACCGTGTATTCTGGATCACATGCGGGTAATCCGCCTCTTCATTATTCGTGACATAGTCAAGCAGAAGATCTTCACTGATTCCTTCCGAATACAGATCCTCTCCGCTGTAATATTTGTAATTCAGCACCACATTTCCTATGGCTTCCATTTTATCCGTGCCCATATCCGTCAATGTTTCCCCCTGCAATCTGTCAGTGCCTGTTAAGCTTCCTCCTGCCTGTCCTTAAGTGTTACCGTCACAACACTGTCCATATCATAGAATCCCGTTGTATCCTTTGAAGATATGACCGTCAGATTAAACACGTCATACAGTCTGTGATATACGGTGAATTCACCTTCCCTGTAACCCACACAGCCTAATGATACCAGATACTCTCCGCCCTGAAGGCTCATATTCTGGGTAAAGGTGGCTTCCATCACATCTCCGGGTCCCGGCATTCCCGTATTCAACTTCTCAAACATTGTATTGGTACCGGTTATCTCTGTTCCCTGCCTGTTCTTAAACGACACCGCAAGTATCGGATCTTGAATGGTCTCAAAGAAACGAACCTTGACCTTAACGGTGAATTCCTCACCCTTTATTATAGTATTGGTAATCTCACCTGTCTTATCATATGCACAGTAATCCTCGAATTCCGCCAGTCCGCTTCCGTACTCATCCTTATCGGGATTAAGCTGCATTCTGTCTTTCCACTTGCTGCCTGTACTTATCTTACCGCTCTTTCCTGTGTCACTCTGCTTATCCAGCTGTCCGACAAGCACCTTCTTGTACATGTCGATGATTTCCTTGGGACCGCCTTCTCCGATCTTCCTGCCCTTCTCAAGAAGGATGACCCTGTCACAGTATTTGCTTATCGATGAAAGATCATGACTTACAAAAAGAATGGTCTTACCCTGTTTCTTGAAATCCTCGAACTTGCGGTAGCATTTGTTCTGGAAAAATACATCTCCGACAGAAAGAGCCTCGTCAACTATAAGTATCTCCGGATCTATGTTGATTGCGACCGCAAAAGCCAGTCGCACAAACATACCGCTCGAATAGGTTTTGACCTTCTGATATACGAAATCCCCTATATCGGCAAACTCAAGAATATCATTAAGCTTCTCGTCTATCTCCTCTTCGGAGAAGCCTATCATGGTTCCGTTCAGATAAATATTTTCAATACCTGTGAACTCCATATTGAAGCCTGCTCCGAGCTCAAGAAGCGCCGATATCCTTCCGTTTATCTTCACCTCTCCTCCGCTCGGATTAAGTACTCCGGTGATTATCTTAAGTATGGTTGACTTGCCCGAACCGTTGGTACCTATTATTCCGACCGTCTCTCCCGTATTAACCTCGAGGCTTACATCATTAAGGGCATAATGCTCTCTGAAATTGATATTCTTACCAAGGTGCAGAGCTTCCTTCAGGCGGTCCCTGTTCCGGTCATACAGCTTATATATTTTTGTAAGATGGTTGACCGAAATGGCAACCTGACTGTTTTCATTTTCCATTTTACAACACATCTGCGAAATGTATCTTCAATCTCTTAAACACAAGTGCTCCAACAGCAAAGGTACATGCGGTAAGTATCCAGAAATATGCTGTGGAATAGAAAGTCTCCCAAAACCCGATCTTGTCAAAGATCGAACCTCTGTAGCCCTCAACTATATAGGTCATGGGATTGAGCTTTATTATGAAGCGTATCACCGGCTTGTTATCAAGCAGATGCAGATTCCACAATATCGGCGTTGCCCATATACCGACCTGCAGCGCTATGGCAATCATCTGACCCAGATCCCTGAAAAACACAATAAGGGAACAGGTTATATAACTCAGTCCCAGAACAAACATAAACATACAGAATGAATAGTAGATCAGCTGCAGCGTGTAAAGATCTGGAAGAAATCCGTAGCACGCAAGTAATATCAATGTGAAACAAACGAAAAAAACATGTACAAATAATGCAGACAATATCTTAATGATAGGAAGTATGCTGATCTTAAATACAACCTTCTTGACAAGATAATTGTACTCAAGCAATGCGTTGGTGCCTCCGGAAATAGCCTCGGAAAAATAAAACCACGGAACTATTCCCACGATCAGCCACAAAATATACGGAAGCTCCATATCACCTTTTATATTGGTCGCTCTGTTCGGCATTACAACTCCGAACACAAACCAGTACAGAAGAACCGTGATAATGGGAGGAACAAAACCCCAGAAAATACCGAAATACGAACCGGCAAACCTTGTCTTGAAGTCGTTCTTCGCAAGCTTCCATATAAGCTTCCTGTTCTGGTAGAGTTCTATTGGAAGAATGATGATCTTGTCATACATCTTAATGAAGACTATATAAAATCCTTCCAAAATAACACAGGAAATGATCTTCTTGATTATTTCCTGTGTTCTGTCCGCCAACGGATTGTGGTGAAAGATTATATACAGATTAAGTGCCACTACTGCAACCGTAACTGCGGTAATAAGCTTCTTCTTTCGGGACATATGTTCCTATCTGTCCTTTCTTATCTCATTAAATGACGGCCATCTGGTATCCTTATCGGAAATCGTGAGTTCCATTCCGGGTTCTGTAGGCCAGTCTATATTAAGTTCGGGATCATTCCACATTATCCCGCCCTCATCATTCGGATGATAGAAATCCGTGCATTTGTATACGAATTCCGCATAATCCGATAAAACAAGAAAACCATGGGCAAAATTCTTGGGAATAAAGAACATTTTCTTGTTCTCTTCGGACAGCCTTACTCCGTACCACTGTCCGTATGTTTTCGAACCTGCACGCATGTCAACGGCTACGTCATACACCTCACCTCTTATCACACGCACAAGCTTGTCCTGGGGGTAATCGACCTGGAAATGAAGGCCTCTCAACACTCCCTTTTTGGATGCCGACTGATTGTCCTGGACGAATTCCATATCGATCCCGGCCTCCTTAAAGTCATTGAAGTTATAGGTCTCCATAAAATAACCCCGGTTGTCGCCGAATACTGTAGGCGTTATAACCTTAAGCCCTTCAATATTACATGTTTCTACCTTTATCTTGCCCATTTTAATATCCTCTTTCCTTATTTAGTATCCCAGAAATGACTGGTTCATATCAACATATCCGCTAATACCGTCGACACGTCCCTTTGACGTATACTGCCATATATCATATCTTCCCGAATATGTCGGTGATCCGGCAGTATACTGTGCCAGCCAGATCTTGCATCCCGAAAGAGCCGATACATTCATATAGCTGGTGAGCCATGTCTTATTCGCATATACGCCGGGGGTATATCCGGCAGACCTTATTGTATTGCAGAATGCCTTTATTATCTGGGTCCTCTCCGATGCAGACAACGAATTATATCCGGGCCTTGAGCTGTTCTCACAGTCAATAAATATCGGATAATTTATTCCGTATCCCGAACACAGTGCCGCACACATACTTGCCTCTTCAACGGCTTCCGTCTCCGTGAGCGCCGTTGTAAAGAAGTAAACACCGACCTTAAGGCCTGCTGCCTTGGCTCCCTTAATATGTGACGTAAAATACGGATCCTGAATGAGTACACCCGTACTGGCTCCTCTGTAACCGCACCTGATGATAACATAATTAATTCCCGATGCCTTAACAGACGACCAGTTAATGTTCGGCTGATACTTCGAAACATCTATTCCCAGTGTTCCCGATCCCTTGGACAACGCACCGTCTTCGCCAAAGGTATATTTGATACCCTGGATGATCTGGGTTCCGGTAACATAGGTATTGTCTCTTCTGAAATAGTAAGTTTTGCCTTCAATATCCTGCCAGCCCGTATACAGGAAACCTTCCTGCTTACGATAATATGTAGTGAACTTTCCGCTCTTGTAATCAGCATAGGTAGCCGGCCTGTATTCACCGCCGTCCAATACATACAGCAGATTCTTGCTGGCATCATACAGCTTGGCATCATCACTGTATTTCCCTTCTTCTTTCGTAATGGTTACAGTCATGGTTGTTGTCTTGCCGTTACTGCATGTGGCGGTTACCGTAGCCGTACCTTCCTTAATTCCCTTGACCGTACAGGTATCTCCGTTATCACTGACCGAAATGATCTCACTGTCCGATCCACCCCAGTTTACTGTTGCGCTTGAAGGTGAATACTGCGCGGAAAGCGTAATGGTCGAACCGACAATGACTGACGAAGGACCTGATATTGACAGACTTCCGTCCTCATTTGTCTTCGATCCGGTATCCAGTAAAGTACCGGATGCAGGATTATCCAACAGAAGATCTCCTCCCGTCGGCGCCGGTGTCGGTGTCGGAGTAGGTGTGGGCTTGGGTGCCTCTGTGGGCTTGGGCGCTTCAGTAGGTGCCGGTGCCTCTGTGGGCTTGGGTGCCTCTGTGGGCTTGGGTGCCTCAGTCGGCTTAGGTGCCTCCGTGGGTGCCGGTGCTTCCGTGGGTGCCGGTGCCTCCGTAGGCTCCGGTGCTTCCGTAGGTGTAGGTGCCTCTGTGGGTTTAGGTGCCGCTATGTCAGGCTCGCTGTTGTCAATGTTCTCATTTTCCGCCACGAGATAACCCATCGGCATCTTAAATCCAAGAACAGAAGTTTTCGCAAGTGATGTTTTTGTATTTCTTCCGATATTGCCAAGAGCCGCCAGGAAGCCCGTGTCCTTTTTAACCGAAACCGCGGTCTTGCTCAGATCGGGAGTGGCTTCGACAAATTCCTCTCCGTTAGCTGTCTTTGACGATTCCACCCATTCGACCGTATCATTGTTCGCGGGAGGTGCGGTCTCAACATCCGCCGCCTGATTACCGTTGGGATCCTCCAGCGCCACATTTACTTCTTTCTCTGTTTTGATCTCGTCCCTTATATTTGCGATAACCTTGTATTCAATGGTTGCCTTTACGGAAACCAGCTGCTTTTCCTGAGGAAGAATATAATCTGCCAGTGACTCGCTGGGATTAAGTGTTACCGCATATTCACCGGCTGCTATATCCGTAATGTAGATGACACCGTCCAGATCATCATCCTCATATACTTCACCCTGTGATGTCTCATCATCTCCCGCATCATCTCCCTCATCAGACTGATCGTCACCCTCATCTTCCTTTACTGTAACGCTCCAGGTAACATCCTTTACCAGGTTGTCCTCATCATCCACAAGCCTGATCTTTAAATCTTTTTCAACAGATGACATTTCAAGCGACAGCATCCTGGCCTGAATCTCTTCCGGTTCTTCCGTTACCTCAGGCAGCATCTCCTGGGTCACGCTTTCAACCGCAGCGGTGTAACTGTCATCCTCCCTGTACTGATTAAGATTTGAAAGCGCGATCTTTTTATTCTGCTCACCCTGATAATTCGCGTAAACAGCTGATGTCATGATCCCGGAAACAAAGATGATAAGTGCCATTGCAACTATCGTCCACTGTAACGGTGTGACATTCTTTATCCTTGTCGAAAATGCTTTCTTTCTCTCTGCAAAGGTTACCTTCTTTGCGGTCTTTTTAATTGTTTCTTTATCCTTCCAATCTGCTGATTTCGCCCTGAAATCAGAGGTACCTTTCTTACCTGCCTTAGCATTTTTTCTCTTTTTATCGCCTGCCTGTGAAGGAACATTACTGTCGTTATCACCGGCTGTCTTCCCGGCGGCGTCCTTTTTTGCAGCTTTGATCTCCTGCTTAACGCTTCCTTCAGCAGCGCTTTCTTTGGTTTTTTTCTTTTTCCTTAAAGCTCTGCGTTCCTTCTTATCTTCCGCCAGTTCGTCCGACCTTATGATCACCTTTTCTTCGGCTTTATTCTTTGTCGAACCGGTCTTTTCCTTTTTCTTTGAGCTCTCCCTGATCTGTGCCGGTTCATCCGTTACGGCTTTTTTCTTCTTGATAACCGGCTTTTCTGTACTCTTTTTCTCCGCAACAGCAACAGGTGCAGACATGTCTTCTTCGGGTCTCTTCAAACGTTTCCTTGCGGGTGAATCCTCCTGTTTCTTCTGAGCACGTCTGTCTTCGCTTTTCCTTGCAGGTAAACCGGCCTGTTTATTTATTGACGATAAGTCATCATCCGCTGCAGGTGCAGCAGCCTTCTTCTTTACACGTTTCTCTTCGGGTTTCTTTTCAGCTAATTCCGCCTGCTTCTTCGCACGCCTCTCTTCGGGTTTCTTTTCAGCTAATTCCGCCTGTTTCTTCGCACGCCTCTCTTCGGGTTTCTTTTCGGGTGTTTCCGTCTGTTTCTTCACACGTTTCTGAACAGGCTTATTCTCGGGTAATCTGGCCTGCTCCTTAATCGACGAAACATCAACATCCCTTATAAGTGCCTCGGCCTCCTTCTTAATTGCGAGTATTTCGTTATTATCCGCAAGTTCCTCAGCCTGTTTATTTATCGCAAGAATGTCTTCATCCTTTAAAAATGACTCATCCCGTTTCTTTGCGGATGTTCCCTTCCGTCTGTCTGCGGCTGACTTTTCCATTCTCTTTGCAGAAGCCGCAGACTCCTTTACCGATGAGGTCTGATCTGGTTTTTTGACATGCTCCTTCTTCCTGTGTGTTTCATCCTTATGAAATACCTCCACAGAAAGTCCGGGATCATCAAAGAAATCGGGATCGATACCCGCTTTCTGATCCTTCTCATTCAGCATCTTGCCAAAATCCGTGCCTTCTATGGCATCCCTTATATTCTTAAGTTCGGCAGTATCACCGAAATGTATGTCAAGCTTGGGCAGTTCAAAAGTTCCGTTTACATCAGTATCTTCCAGACGTTCCTTACCGGCCTTCTCTTCAAGCGCCTTATTTACGATCTCAACAGCGCCCGCCAGAAAATCATCATGAGTTCCGGACGTGATCTCAATAATGTTCTTTTCAAGTATGTCCAGCTCGGCCTTTTCCTTCCTGGATCTGTCTTTTTTGGCTTTTTCCCTGCTTATTTCTTCAAGCTTGGTATTTAAAGACTTCTTTCTGCCTTTGGAATTCTTCCTTTCGGATCCGCTGTTTTTCGTTTCCCTTCGTGAATAATTCCCATCTGCGGAAATACCCGAAGCAAGGCTGTCGTTTATCTCGTCAATTCCCCTGAAAATACGTTCATCAAAAACATCATCATCCGGCCCGTCAACCCTGAAATTTCCGGGCTGAGGCCTATCCGTGTCCTTGTTAACCCTGTATTCATTCCAGTCGACCGATGTGTAATTGACCGGCTTTTTCCCGTTTTTGTTGTTATCGTTCCTGTTACTACCCATTTCTTTTCCCTTTAAAGCTTCTACCCCTTATCGGTAAAATCCCCTCTAAATCATTTACATTACAGTCCGTTGGCCACTTCGGTAAGATATTTGCCGTATTCCGTCTTCATGAGCGGCTTGGCAAGTTCAAGAAGCTGCTCCTTTGAAATAAAGCCTCTTCTGTATGCGATCTCTTCGATACACGAAACATACATACCCTGGCGTTTCTGTATTGAACTTACAAAATCAGCCGCCGCAAGAAGCATATCATGATTACCTGTATCAAGCCATGCAAAACCCCTGCCGAGCGTCTCGACATGCAGCTCACCACGGGACAGATACTCGTTATTTATACTTGTTATCTCTATTTCCCCACGGGCGGACGGCTTAACATTCTTTGCGATATTTACCACATCATTGTCATAAAAATATAACCCCGGCACCGCATAATTGGACTTGGGATTCTCCGGTTTCTCCTCTATCGACAGTGCCATTCCGTTATCATCTATCTCAACCACACCGTACTCCCGCGGATCCCTTACATAATAACCGAATATGGTAGCACCCTTTTCCCTCTCTGCCACCTGTCTCAACAGCCTGGAGAAGCTCTGTCCGTAGAAAATATTATCACCGAGAATAAGCGCCACACTGTCATCACCTATGAAATCGGCACCTATGATAAAAGCATCCGCAAGACCTCTGGGCTGTTCCTGTATTGCATATTCCATGGACAGTCCCAGCTGCTCTCCCGTCCCGAACAGTTCACGGAACATCGGCAGATCCCTGGGTGTTGATATGATCAGTATTTCCCTTATACCGGCAAGCATAAGAATAGACAACGGATAATAGATCATCGGTTTGTCATAGACCGGCATCATCTGTTTGGATACAGCTTTCGTAAGCGGATACAACCTCGTTCCCGAGCCGCCTGCAAGAATGATTCCCTTCATTGGACATACTCCTCTCAAAATAATAATACAATACACAAAGAAGTATCAAAAGGGCATACTATCCCCTTCCGATACTCATAATCGTTAAAATTATATCATCAAACATAACTAATGGCAAGAATGTATGATATTCTGCTCATCCATCGGAATATCAGTATCCGTGAGCTTTCCGGAATTGTCATACATGGGATGGACCATTATCTCAACATCATTTTTCTCGAAGAAAACATCCGTCTGACCTGATGAACTGCGCATTCTGTCAGTCGTCCTCGCAGGATCGAGTCCGAAATACCCCATCAGATCCCTGTAATCACCGAAATACGATGAAGTATGGCGCGCAAGCCTCTTTACATTCGCATTATACAGACCTTTGTATATCCCGTTAACGGGATTTCCGCCTTTATACAGGTTCCTTGACAGTCTTATATACTCATAGTCATATTTCACTCCAAGCTCCTTAAGAGCCCGGTATACAGGATAATTGGTATGTACATGATGATGCGAATCTATATGAAGGAGCGTAAATCCCATTTCAAGAAACAGTCCTATCTGCGCATCCAGCTCCTCTTTTATCCTGTCTATCGACTGACGATCCATATACAGCCTGTATTTTGTATTGTGATAAAACGCTGCATTGAAGCTTCCGTCAGAGGAACAGATCAGCGGATTGTTCCGGATCCCCTCCGTAAGCGGCATACCCTCCGTTATATTAAGGTGTATCCCTACCCTGTCAGCAAATCCGTTATCCTTTGCAAGCTTATATGCCTCATGGGCTCCGGGCATATTTGTCATAAGTGTGGCCGAATTAATGTAGCCCTTTTCAAATGCTTCGCATACTGCCCTGTTTATCTCTTCGTTCTTTCCGAAATCATCGGCATTTACCAATAACATCCTACAATCTCCAATATCTGTAGCCTCCGGCCACAGCCTCGTTCCTGTTAAGGATTGACTTAATATCTATAATGACCTTCTCATCATTTGCACAGTTTCCGAAGAACCTGTTCCATTGATCGAGGCTCATGGCTTTGTACTCATCATGCGCTACGGCAAGCACGATACAGTCCGCCCCGCACGCCTCACTTATGTCTGACAGCTCATATCCGTAGCTCTTTTTAACATCTTCCGCATCTGCCCTCGGATCAACAAGAACCGGACGTATCATATACTGTTCAAGATGCTTTACGACTTCTATAACCTTCGAATTACGGACATCGGGACAGTTTTCCTTAAAGGTAACTCCGAAGAAGACTACCTTGGCCTGTCTTACCTGTTTATTGGCAAGCACGAGATATTTGATGATATTATCACCGACAAAGGCCGGCATATCATCATTTATCTGCCTTCCCGACGAAATAAGCCTCGAATGATATCCCAGTTTCTCAGCCTCATATATGAAATAGTAAGGATCGACTCCTATACAGTGCCCTCCGACAAGTCCGGGCCTGAAGCCAAGAGCGTTCCATTTGGTATTCATGGCATCGATAACTTCACTCGTATCTATACCCATTTTGTCAAAAGCCATCGCAAGCTCATTTATAAATGCAATATTAATGTCTCTCTGTGAATTTTCTACAACCTTGGCCGCCTCTGCCACCTTGATGCTTCCGGCTCTGTGGACGCCCGCTTCTATGACCAGTTCATATACCTTGGCCACCTGATCGAGAGTATCATCATCCATTCCCGAAACTATCTTCTTTATATTCTCAAGCCTGTGCTGCTTATCACCCGGATTTATCCTCTCCGGCGAATAACCCACCTTGAAGTCAACACCGCATTTAAGCCCCGATTCCTCTTCCAGTATGGGAACACACACATCCTCGGTAACACCCGGATAAACCGTTGATTCATATACGACGATCGACCCTTTTGTCAAATTCTTCCCCAGTATCCTGCTGGCAGATTCGACAGGATGCAGATCGGGCGTCTTGTCAAGATTGATCGGAGTAGGCACAGCTACGATGTGAAACCTGGCTTCCTTAAGCCTTGCCGGATCACATGTGAAATCAACCGTAGTCCTTGATATCACTTCATCCCCTACCTCCTGGGTCGGGTCAATACCGTTCCTGTACCTGTTGATCTTCTCTTCATTAAGATCAAATCCTATAACCTTAACCTTCCTCGCAAAGGCAACCGCTATCGGCATACCGACATATCCGAGACCGACAAGTGCTATCTTTTCCTCTCCCGATTTGATTTTCTCATACAGATCCATAACCGTTTCCCCTTTGTACTATATATCTCAGTTGGAATAAAAAATATGTTTATGATATAATTGTAACTATTCCGAACAGGTATGTTTCAGTCTCAAGCAATCCATGATAATATACCACATATTTAAAAAAAAGAAAAACCGGAGTTTGAAAGATGAAAAACGCACTAAAGAAAATCAACACATGCTACCCATATATTATAATAGCCTTAAGCGCTCTGATCCTGCTGATAAGGGGCATGTACAGCTTCTGCTGGTCAGATGAAACCTTCTATTTTTCAACTGTTCACCGTTTCTTTACGGGTGACAGTATTTTCAAGCACGAATGGTTTCCGACACAGCTCTCATCCGTCATTCTTCTGCCCTTCTATGCCCTGTATTATCTGATCATGGGCGGCAACACGGGGGTTATCCTTTATTTCAGGATAATGTTCGTGGTAATGAGTACCGTGAATTCCGTCATCATGTTCAATATCCTCAAACAGCATGCCTCCGTATTTACCTCTCTGGCATGTTCAATAAGCCTGATGTTCTATACACATCTGAACATAGCCACCATGTCATACTACACGATGTCTGTTCAGCTGTTTCTTATGTCCATGCTTCTTGTTTACCATTATTTCAGGAGCCTGAACAGAAATCATCTGATCATTTCAGGCATATTGTTTGCATTAAGTGTACTGAGCCTGCCGACACTCAGTCTTGCCTGGCTGGCAGTAATCATCGTAACCGGTATCATAATATACAGTTCCGGGCGCTCCGCAAAGGGGAACGAAGCTGCACAGCCGGCAGACAGTTCCCGTCTTCCTGAAATATTAAAATATACCTTCATCGGAATAGCGATACCGGCCGTATTGTTTTTCATCTACCTTCTGTGCACGGTCTCACTCTCCGATTTCTTCCGGGCAGTACCTTATGTACTGAGTGATGAGGAACACGGCACCAGCCTCATATATCCCATAAAGAAATTCTTCATCGGAATAAATGAGGTGTTCGGGTACGGAGCATATGCCGCATATATCCTTGTGATCGTTACTTTTGCCGCATCCTTTGTCAAGCGTTTCAGGAACAATACATTTTATCTTCTTATCTTCATAGCGGACGTGATCCTGTTCATAGATCTTTTCATATGTTCACTTGGGCATACGGGATACATTCAAACAGCCCTCTGTCTGTTTACACTTCCTCTCTTTTTTATGCAGAAGAAGAAAGATATGAAGCTGTTCTGTACTCTGGTACTCAGCGGACTTATATTCTCGCTCGTATACAGCTACTCCTCAAACGGATATCTGTATGTACTGTCTATGGGACATTTTATTTCAAGCATCGGATGCATACTGATCCTGGAGCAGTTTGCAAAAGAAATGCTTCCGATAAAGCACACCGGATCTGTATTTCTCGTGTGCAGCACAGCGATCATCTGTGCCTGTCTTGTGCAGACAATGACTTTAAGACTCGTAAACATCTACCGCGATGCTCCGGTACAGATGCTCAATTTTAAGATTTCATACGGGCCGGCCAAAGGATTGTATACAACGGCAGATCATTACGTTGCCTACAATGTAGTCACTTCTACGATCCATAAATACTGCCAGAGCGGGAACCTTGAAAATACAGACAGCGGCACAGGCACTATCTTTATTACCAGGATCCTGCCGTTCGGATATATGTGCACAGACCTTAAATGCGCCGCACCGACCACTTGGCGGACGCCGTTTAACAGCGAACGTCTGGAACCGTACTACACTATGAATCCCGACAGATATCCCGATATGATCCTTGTTCTGAATGATGAGTACGGAAGCTATTTAAGCTGCGGAGATATAGAAGCCGACCCCGCTCCCAATGAGAACGAGATCGGCGGTTATCTGCTCGATTACGTTAATCGGAATGATTATGAGATAAAGACTGTTCCCTGCGGAACCTTATACAAAAGAAAATAACAAACATCACGATACCGGCTGCCGACACAAGTGCTCCCACTACTGTACCTCTTGGAATATACCTCATCTCAACACTGTGTTCACCTGCCGGTATTTCCATGCCCATAAGCATTTCAAGCGCAGGAACCGGCTTCACCCTCTTACCGTCAACGGTTATCCTGAAGCTCCTGTCATATGGAAGAGACACTACGACCAGCCTGTCTTCAGCGGAACTGGTACTAAATGTCAGGTGCGAACTGGTGATCTCATTAAGCTCACCAATACCCTCGTTTAACGCCCCTGCAAGCCTGCTCCATTCACGTATCGCTTCTTCGTCCTCGTAGTAAAAGCCCGCTTCAGTTATCCTTATATCCTCATCAATAAGCTTAAGGCTTATCTTCACCGTATCACCCATGCCATATCTCCCCGCACAGATCACACCCCAGTGTGTTTCGGTAAAATAAGGATCCACGTACTCATCATTTATGTACAGCTGTGCTCCCTGTCTGTCCGGCGCCGAGAAGAACAGATACAGTGGCTTTTCCTCGCTGACGGTTATATTATAATCAATATATCCCTCATCTGCCGTCCGTATATAGTGCCCCTCTTCATCCTCCCTGACATTCCTCAGTTCCTGAACCGGCTCAGCCCTGAGATAGATATCTTTTTTGCTTCCCCACATCGCGGCGATCTCATTCTGCTTTGCAAAGGTATTCTTATTAATGTCAAAAACGTAATTTCTGAATTCCTCAGGTGCATTGTAAACCATCGGAAGTGCATATCCGTTCTCAAATGCATGGTATTTTCCTTCATAAGGAAGCTTATCATAAGGCTTCAATGTCTCATCAAACCTCGAGATATAGTACCTGATACCGAACAGTATATCAACAAAGGATGTACTTCCTCCGTTATAATACGTGTAATATTCCGTCTTACAGAAGCCGAAGTTCTTAAGCCAGTTGATAAGCTCATCTTTCTCACATGAACTGTCATGCGACATACCTATATAATCAAACATGGCAGGATCATTGACCGCTCTGTCGAAATCCTTCTCAATACGATACATTCCGGGATCCCCTGCTTTGACACTGTCGATCACATCCTTTATCGATGTGTAATCTTCCACGAAGCGGCTCATTTCGGGAAGCTGTCCGTCATAGGAATTAAGCTTCATATATACCACATTGGCATTGTACATCATATCGGCTGCCGAAATCACAAGAAGCAGTATCGGCCCGAGTATTCTGAGCTTATTCTGCTCAAGAAGCATGAGCGTCCCCATAAGGAGCATCGCGATCATAACACCATTTATGATATGTCTCGGAAGATCCATGTAGTGATTTCCCGAAACTGCCAGCCATACCATATACAGGTAGATCACTCCGGCTGAAACGAATGCCTTTATTATGGATTTCTTTCTGTCATCACTCCGGTATGCAAGGGAAATAAAGCCCTTATACCCAAGAACGATCAGGGTAAGGCTTATGAAGTAGGCATATCTCCAGTAGAAGCCTTCGGGATTGTTGAAGCCGTGCCATACCGTATCAAGTATATTGATCCACATACTTACCGCCACCGCAGCCAGAAGAAAGAGATTGGCAAGCTTTTCCCTTATGCTGTATTCCTTTGACATAAAATAAATAAGGGCAAAGAACACAGCTGCCACGGAGCAGTAGATAAGCGGCATAAGATCATTCCTTGAACTGCCCGAAAACAGATTGGCAAACAGCTGGTTAAGCGCAAATCTTCTGTATATACCGTAATCCGCTCCCGAAGTCGTCTTCTCACCAAGAAGGGAAAGACCGGTCCTTATCAGGAAATAACCGTCCAGCATGATCACGGTGGCACCCGAAAGTATAAACATCGGGAGCTTCTTTAACACTTCCATGTCTGTGATCAGGCGGGAAACAAACATAAGTACAAGGAAGATAACAAGCATAAAGCCCACATGATAATTAATATAAATATACAGAGCCGTGACTATGATATAAGGAATTTCATATTTCTTATCTTCCAGCGCGTTAAGAAAGAAATATATAACAAGAGGAAGCAGTGCAAGCGCACCGAAATAAATGGTAAGTACCAGATATCCGAAGAAAAACGAGCAGAAGGAATAGGCTGTCGAGAACAGCAGGGACATCCATGATCTCTTATATCTGCCGTTAAGCAGTACCGATGTACACAGCCCTGCCACCGATATCTGCAGGGCAAAGTACTGCTCCACGCCGGCTGCTATCCTCTCCCCGGGAAAAAGCAGGAGTACGAAAAGCAGCGGATCATGAAGCTGAAATGCCGCAAGTCCGGGATAGTCTCCGCCAAGGGTCTTGGCCAGCATATAAAAATGATCGTTTTTTGAAACGAAGGTATTCAGATAATATGTATAGAAATTGACAAACTCAAGATCCATATCGCCCGTCAATATCGAAAAAGGACCGTATGGATATATCCTGCAGATCGCATAAAAAATCTGTACCATCAAAAAAGGTACTATAAAAGCGCAAAGATATATTGCGCCTTTGCTGTCAAAAAGCTTAAACTTCTTCATACCGTTTTCCCCATTCTTTAGAGTACCTTAATTATAATAACATTACATGAACCGTGCAGTAAAGGAATAAAAACAGAGAGGGATGTATTGTCACATATGTCTCATAATCCAACATCAAAATATCATATTGCATATTTTCCTGACGTCTGCTATAATGTGGCTTGTCAATCTGAAGTTAATTGTTACTATTATATATCACACAAGCTATCATCGGGAGTTATCATGTTTACTGCAAAAGATATCAAGCTCATCGATACGGATTATTTCTCCATAATCGATCAGAACGAATCGACACTAACCTTACTTTCCAACAATTCCGGACTCTACTGGAATATACTGTCAAACGGAGCCGACAATATTGAAAACATCATCATATACCGCATGCCCTATATGGATTCGGACCGCTACCTTCACGGATATGCGATCAATCTTGAACAGGCTTTCGTTTTTATCCATAATTACGATCAGTTCCAATTACAAAAAAAATCTCCATAAATCCACTAAGCTGTTGCTAATCTTCTCAACTACCCTTATAATTACATATTATGAAGATTGTGACAAGAAGACTCTTTTTGTTAATTACATATCTTTCAGTCGTTTTGGTCCTGCAGGGATGTAACAGCGCAAATGATCCATCCGCAAAAACTGTAGGCATATCAATGCCCACAAAGACTATTGAACGCTGGAACCGTGACGGTAACTATCTCAAAACACTTTTAGAAAAACAAGGGTATAACGTCGAACTGCGATTTGCCGATAACAACATATTACACCAGATCAATGACATACAGGTTCTTATAGCGGATGACGTTGATATACTCTTTGTTGTGCCAATAGACGGCAGCACTTTGTCAAGAACACTGGAAGACGCAAAGATCAAAAATATTCCCGTCATCTCTTATGATACACTCGTTATGAACTCAGACGCTGTAGACTGCTACGTTTCCTTTGACAATTACAGGGTAGGTGCACTACAGGGACAGTATATAGTTGATTCACTCCATCCGGACGAAACTGACGGCACTTATAATATCGAACTTGTTACAGGCGATCCGGCAGACAATAATGCCAAGTTCTTCTTCCGGGGTGCGATTGACGTACTGCAACCATATATAGATTCAGGTAAATTCATCGTCCCATCGGGCAAAACTTCTTTTGATCAGGTTTCAACGCCGTTATGGTCGATGGATCTGGCATTTCGAAATATGCAGAACACCCTCGCATCTTAT
>JAEEHY010000199.1 GCA_016281085.1 Lachnospiraceae bacterium | reverse complement strand
TAACTTTAATGATATCTTATCTTTATCTTGTGTTCATTTTATATAGCTTTGGTGAGAAAAAAGTGTAAAAAAAGTGTTCAAACTGTGAACTCAGTCGATTCCTACCTTGATCGACTCCTGGGTAAGCACATGATGTTCAAGTTCATCTATCTGCTCTCCTATAGTATCGTTAAGCTCCTTAAGGGTTTCATCCGGATCGGCGCCGTTCCACACCTTGGTGAACGCTATCTCAAGCTGAACCCAGTAATTACCTGCCTCGATCATCTTGGGAAGGG
Organism: Lachnospiraceae bacterium; assembly: GCA_016281085.1. GTDB lineage: Bacteria > Bacillota > Clostridia > Lachnospirales > Lachnospiraceae > UBA2868. Next base: position 4,843 of record JAEEHY010000199.1, on the reverse strand, counting down.
GAACAGATTTCTCATACTCCTGCATGATATTGGGAATTTCCTCATCTTCGTAGTTAACATTCTTAAGACAGGAAATCCTTCCGGCCTTCTTGTATATATCCGCCGCCTTGGTAAAGGACATATATTCGGCAAAATCATTCGCCGTCTCCTTATTGTATGAATATCCGTTAACGACCACCGTCGATGTCTCCGAAAGTCCGCGAGCCTTAAGAGTCGCACTGATATCCGGAAGCACGGCGACACCGTAATCATAATTAAACTCGCCCTTTTCCCTTGCTTCCCTGATCCTTGCTATGGCATCTGTAGTTGCAACCGTAAATACGGTCTTCCCCTCAATGAATTCATTCAGGATACCTTCATAGGTAACTTCTTTTGAATCTATGGAGAAAAACTGATTGATATTCTGGTAAACCTTCAGACAGTCCACCGCCTGCTGGTTGTAGATATTGAAATAGGAATTGTCATCACCGTCTTCGCCGCCGACATTCATGTAATTACCGACAAAGAAATAATTATAGAAAATATCCGAAACATCCCACTTGAAAATCGCCTCCACCTCTTCGGGGGCATCATAGTTATTGGCAAAAGTCAGGATATCATCTATTGTGGACGGGATCATATTGGCAAGCTTTTCAAGCACCTCGGGATCTGCTGTCATATCCTCATCTCCCATAGGTTCGGTGTCTTCCTCCACTCCCTCTGTCATGCCGCCTTCCGCGGCAGAAGCAGTCTCATCAGAGCCCTGTCCGTTTTCCAAAGAAGCTGCACTGTTTGCGGATATTGCCCTGTTCTCAACCTTTATACCGTTACCGGAAGTCACAGTCGGTTCGGCATTGTTCTCAGATATCGTATCTGATCCGCCCCCGTCAACCACTCCATTATCCGGGGCAGCCTCTTCCGAAGTATCTTCCGTCTCATTCTCAATATCGTCAAATCCGTCGGTGCTCCCTATATTCTGCTTGGCAATATTGGCCATATAAGTCTTGTTATACAGAAGGAAATTGGTTTCGTAATACAGAGGATATCCCACATATTTACCGCTGCAGCTTACAGCATGCAGTGATGTCTGCGGATAATTGATGGCATTGACCATCTTCTGCGGATCGGTGATCTCCGAGGCAAGACCGGCATAATAGGCCTTCATAAGATTGTCATGTGTCGTAATATACATATCCGGTGCGGTAAGTATTTCACCGTTTTCCTCGGTTCCCTCATATATGGACGCATGGTTTATCTGTTCGAGAAGCTCCACTCCGCTTACAAGTACCGGCTTAACCCGTACTCCTTTTTCGGCACGGTATGACACTGCAGTATCATTGATGTAATCCGTAAGCGAATCGTCGGTATACCACAATATGAGTGTATCCGGTTCATGAAGGGAGGATGTGTTCCTCTTAAGCTTCATCCCTGTCTTTCCCGTTCCGTCATCACCGACCACGTAACCCGAAGCATCCGTATACATAGGATCCTTTATTCTTATCGCTAAAATGACCATTGCAGCCACCAATACGGCTGCAATGATCATACTTACTATTCTTCTCATCAAATTACCCTAACACATTTTTCAAAATACCGATCATACTGTCAACATCCTCTTTTGTTATTATAAGAGGAGGGATAAATCTGATTGTATTGGTTCCCGCAGTTATTATTATAAGTCCGCTTTCTATTGCCTTCCTGCACACTTCGGCCGCCGATTTCTTATCGGGATCAAGCTCAATACCCTGTATGAGTCCCCTTCCCCTGTGAGCTGTCACACAATCATATTCATTCGCGATCTGTTCAAGACTCGCGTACAGATATTCTCCCACGGTCCTGACATTATCAATTACCCTGCGTTCTTCAAACTGCTTAAGCACCTCGCAGACAGCCGCCGTCACAAGGGGATTGCCGCCATAAGTAGTACCGTGGTCTCCCGGCTTAAGCGCCCTGTCAGCAACCTTCTGGGTCATCATAAATGCACCCACCGGAACGCCGCAGCCTACAGCCTTCGCAACGGTAACTATATCCGGTCGTATACCGTATGCCTCATATGCGAACATGCTTCCGCTGCGTCCCATACCGCACTGTATTTCATCAAGGATAAGCAGTATATCCCTCTCATCGCACAATTTCCTGATCTTTTCAAGGAATTCCTGCTCTGCAGGATATATACCTCCCTCTCCCTGAATGGTCTCCATAATGATCGCACAGGTCCTGTCATTTACATTTCCGAGTACACTCTCATAATCATTAAACTCAGCATACCTGATGTTACCGATCATGGGACAGAACGGCTCCCTGTACTGCTTCTTTCCGGTAACCGACAATGCTCCCATGGTACGTCCGTGAAACGAATGGTTCATCGCTATTATCTCATGATCCGTCTTCCCATCCTTATCATAGGCATACTTCCTTGCCGACTTGATGGCACCCTCTATAGCCTCGGCTCCGCTGTTCGTGAAGAAAACTCTGTCCATACCCGATATCTTCGCAAGACCTTTGGCAGCCTCTATTGCGGGAACGGAATAAAACAGATTGGATGTATGGATCAGCTTGTCTATCTGAGCCTTCAGGGCACTGTTATACTCCTCATTCCCGTATCCCAATGCAAACACCGCTATTCCTGCGCAGAAATCAAGGTACTCCTTTCCTTCAAGATCATACAGTTTTACGCCCTTACCATGATCAAATACCACGGGATACCTGTTATATGTGTGAAGCAGAACACTCTCGGCTTCATTAATGTATTCATTCATCGTCATTTGTTTTCCCTCTTTTATCTGTCATAAGGTGTATGCTTCACCCTGCTACAGCAGTGAGTCCTTCTCCTCATCCGCGAAGAACATGGTTCCGATACCCTTATTGGTAAATATCTCAAGAAGCAGCGTATGGGGCTTCCTTCCGTCAAGTATGTGCACCCTGTTGACTCCGTGTTCAACGGCATCCGTACAGTTGTTAAGCTTCGGAAGCATACCGCCCCCGACTATACCTGTATCGATCAGCTTCTTTGCCTCGCTTACGGTCAGTCTTGAAATGAAATCGCTTTTGTTTTCCTTATCCCTGTACACACCTTCAATATCAGTGAGGAATGCGAGCTTGTCCGCATGCATTGCCTTGGCTATGGCACACGCAGCATCATCGGCATTGATATTGTAGGTATCGAAATTACTGTCAAGACCTATCGGTGAAACAATGGGAAGAAAATCATCATCCAGAAGATCCTCCAGTATCTTCGTATTCACCTTTGTAATACTTCCGACATACCCGATATCCTTACCGTCAGCGTACTTCTTTTCTACCTCCAGCAGTCCTCCGTCCTTACCTGATATACCGACGGCCCTGACACCGAGCTCCTGAACCATCGCAACCAGCTGTTTGTTAACTCTTCCCAGCACCATCTCGGCGATCTCCATTGTTTCATCATCGGTAACCCTGAAGCCGTTAACGAACTGTGCCTCCTTGCCGACCTTCTGAACCCAGCTGCTTATATCCTTACCGCCGCCGTGCACCACGATCGGCTTGAAGCCGACAAGCTTGAGGAGAGTGACATCCTTGATGACATTCTTCTTTATTTCCTCATCACTCATTGCACTGCCGCCGTATTTAACAACAATTACCTTACGGTTAAACTTCTGAATATAAGGCAGCGCTTCGATAAGCACCTCTGCCTTCTGATAATACTTCTCCATATATTCTTCTCTGCTGACTGACATATCACTCACTCCATTCCTTCACCGTCTGCGGTTTTCATTAAATCTCTGTAACTATCCGATGATCAAACGTGCTGTATTATAACACATCTTCAGACAAACATCCATATTCTCTTATACTGCTCCCATCATTGCCGGAAATGTGCTGCTCTTACGGAAACATCCCTGTCCCATGTCCCCCCCCCCGCAGGATACAGAAGATTACAAGGTTCTTTTTCAGATTAATCCTTCTCATCCTTCTTAAGCATCGGACGCGCCACTTTCTCGTTGAACAGTTCAATGAGAGGCCCCATGAAAAATGCCGTGATTATGGTACCTATACCCGCTATTGTAGGTATCTTCCCTATCGGATTTCCCGCAGCCACAAACAGGATGCATCCGGTGATCACGCACACAAGATCCGTGCAGATACGCACATATTTAAACCGGCCTATCTTCCATTTTCCGGAAATAACGATCGCAACGGCATCATAAGTGGAAACACCAAGATCGGCCGTCATATAAAGTGCCGACCCGAAACAGATCACTACTATTCCTATGATCAGGCATATAACACGGAACACCATGGACGGCGCAGGAAATATCTTCTGCAGCATATCATATGTGAACTGTGTTATATAACCCAACAGGAAAAGATTGATAAACGTTGCTATACCGATATTATGCCTGTCGGCAACCAGACTGAATATAAGAAGTATGGCATTGACGATCACATACAGAGTACCGAATTCGATCGGTATAGTCGCATCCAGACCGCTCATGAGTGACTGGAACGGATCCACGCCGAGAGCAGCCAGCTTAAATACTCCTACACTTACAGCACATATAATGACGCCCGCAAGCGACATGCCTATCCTTCGTTTTCTTTCTTTTATAAATGCAGTTAACCTTTCCAACAGATATCCCCTCCGAAATGTTTGCCGGCTTTCTGCTTTCAGGCCGGCGCAGGTACTCTTAAATGAAAGTTCCGTGCTCATCCCTTCTGTCACGCAGCATTAAATCCCTTACGGCATCCGCTGCCGGCTTATTGTTGAACAGGATCTCATTTACCTGATCTATGATGGGAAGATCCACCTCATATTTTTCGCCAAGCGCCTTGGCTGCCTTGGCCGAATACACACCCTCGACCACCATCTTGACCTCTTTCATGG
>JAEEHY010000198.1 GCA_016281085.1 Lachnospiraceae bacterium | reverse complement strand
CCTCATCGCCTGTGCATATCTTGTTATCATACAGCTCATATTTCTTTCTCACAGTTGTGGGCGAAAGATTGGGCATTACCACATTTGCTCCGCTTAATATACCCTTTTCCCTGCCTCCCGTATCAATGGTTCCAAGGGCTGTGGTGGCGGGCAGTAACAGGTTGGGCTTCAGCAGTCGAAGCAGCGACAGAAGATATAATGTCTGTGACACACTTCCCTGCGGTTCACCTGAAAAAGGAGTTCCGTGATGTGGAATGAACGGCCCGATCCCCACCATATCAGGCTGAAGCTCTTCAATGAATTTCATGTCTTTCGCCAAAGCAGCGGCGCTCTGCCCCGGAGAACCAACCATAAATCCGCAGCCAACCTGATACCCTGTTTCCTTCAATGTCCTTAGGCAGTCCATACGGTGCTCATAAGACATTTCCTTCGGGTGAAGTGTCCCATAGTGGGACTCATCCGCAGTCTCATGCCTGAGAAGATATCTGTCGGCTCCGGCCTCCCGAAACCGAAGGTATGACTCTCGGGATCTCTCACCTATCGACAGAGTCACGGCACAGTCATTAAATTCTTCCTTGATCCGTCTGATCATATGCTCCATCCGTTCATCGGTATAGTACATATCCTCGCCGCTCTGCAGGACAAAGGTCCTGAAGCCCAGTTCGTACCCCGTTGCAGCACAGTCAAGTATCTCCTCCTCCGACAGACGGTATCGCTCAGCATCCTTATTACTCCGTCGTATCCCGCAGTAATAGCAGTCATTACGGCAATAGTTCGAAAACTCTATCAGGCCCCTGGTATAGACTGCCCTGCCGTATATCCGCTCCCGTACTGCCACAGCTTTCTTAGCGGCGTAAGCCTGCACATCCTCAGTCTGACCATCGATCAGGCGGATCCATTGCGTTTCGGTAAGGCTATGCCCGGCTTCGAGCTCATCGATCAGCTTTTTTATCTGGGTTTCACTCATACTTTCAAATAGGATGTCTTGATCTCAACATCGCTTATCTTACCTATCTTACCCGAAAGGGAACTTACAACATCCTGAGGAGCATCCGTTATCAGAGTAATGATACTGACCTCACGTTCACTGTAAGGCAGGCCGTTTCGGGATATTATGTATTTCCCGAACGAATGCAGGAGTTCATTGACCTGCATGGCCTTATCCCGGTTCTTTACCGCAATGGCAAGGATCGCTATGCGCTTCTCTTCCATATCCTTTCCTTTCTTCATTTGTCATAAGCCCACGAATCCCTTATGACGGTTCTCAGCTTTCATATCCTGCTTTACACTTTCAGCTTCACAGCCTCATGCATACATACTTTCTGTCCTGCATCACACAAAAATATGCATACCGGTAACGGCATGCATATACAGTGATCCCTTAACTTCTTCTTCGCCGTCAGTAAGTCTTTCAACTAAGAGTGATGTTTATATTGTGGTGTTCGCGGTCAGAGTCATCTTTCCGGTCACATTTATGATAATAACACAATCCGTGATAGATTACCACTGCATATTTACCCTGTATCCGGTTCCCCGATGTGTCGTATCACATGCACTGTCTTCATCCTGTTCTCCTTGTTCAGACCGGGGTTTTATGTTAATATACTATGCAGGTGAGGGTATAAAAATGACACAAACAGCACTTCTTTTACTTGCTTTGGTTCTGCTCTTTATGCTGAGCAGATCTTTTTCAAACGATCCGTTTTCATACAGGAATATACTGCTGACAAGCGCCGTGGTATTCATAGTATCGATGCTGCTTGATGAAACCTATGGACTGCCTACGCGATTTCTTACCATCCCTCTGTGCCTCCTCAGTTTCTTCATCTGCATCAGCAATGTTGTACTTCTTAAACGTGAAGGCTTCCGGCTTCACAATTTTCTCGGGTTTATTTTTATGGGAGCTTACCTTATAGTTACCAATATACTCTGGTACAGATTCGACACGGTTCCCATCCCGGCTACACCCTTTGTATTCTTCATAAGGCTTTTAGTCTGTTATTCGGAATGTACGATCATAGCCATATGGATCATGGGGTACGCCGTTCTATGTGTCAAGCCGTCATATGACAGGGATTTTATCATCATACTGGGATGTTCCATCAGCAGGAAAGGAAAGCTGAGGCCCTTGATAAAGGGAAGGGTAAACAAGGCGATCCGTTTCGCCTGGGAGCAGGAATGGAATGTTGAGAAATCCGCACTATATGTACCATCCGGAGGACAGGGAAAGGATGAGCCCATGAGCGAAGGCTCTGCCATGGAAATGTATCTTATAAGCCACGGAGCCGAGGATTATGAAGTTCATGCCGAAAAGGAATCCAGAAATACAAGGGAGAATATTATATTTTCCAAGAGGATCATTGACGGCCTGAAGAAGGATGCCCGTATTGCCGTGGTGACCACGAACTACCATGTTTTGAGAAGCGGAATGCTTGCCAAACGTGAAGGTGTGGATGCTCAGCTTATCGGCAGTACAACGAAATGGTATTTCTGGCCCAACGCATTCATGCGGGAAACCGTAGCCATATTTTTTATGTACAGGCGCATCCACCTGGCAGCCGGTGTATTAAGCGCACTCATCGCAGCCACATTCATGTTTCTGCTTTAAAACACCTGCAACAAAAGGCGTCTTCATTAAAGCCACTAATAATTTGTTATGACCAAATGCTTTACCTGTTTTTCATTTCGATTCTTAAAGCTTACAAGATACTTCTTATCAAAGCTTTTTATATTGAAATCATCTTTATATAATTCATATATAAAATCCGTATTCTTGATCACCAGCATTATCCCGGCTTTCGTACGTTTCAAACAATCACGCAGACGG